>JAQUQS010000006.1 GCA_028715965.1 Candidatus Omnitrophota bacterium
GAATGGGCAAGGCGGCGTATCTTTGAGGTGTCACCGTCCATATAAGTGCCCGTTCGGGCGAAACCCCCTATGCGTGGTGCATAGTAAGGCCTATGCCGGGTGACATACGGTGATAAAACCGTTTTTTGGTCGGAGCCTTTCTGGGTCTCCGACACTTTCTCGGGACTCGGTGGTCCCTCGGTCGCCTGAGTTTAAGCATTGTAGCTCAAAACGGTTTTATGGGGACAACCGCATACCGTTTTTCGGGTGGGTTTAAGCAAGTGGTATGATGACCGTCGGAAGAAGTGTCTACCGCTCAAACAGTCCTCGGCCCGGAGCGTTCCGGGCCTGCGGAACTCGCGTACGGCACATCTTCCGCCGTTCACGGTTTTGCGATACATGGCGATAATGAGAATGGGCAAGGCGGCGTATCTTTGAGGTGTCACCGTCCATATAAGTGCCCGTTCGGGCGAAACCCCCTATGCGTGGTGCATAGTAAGGCCTATGCCGGGTGACATACGGTGATAAAACCGTTTTTTACCTGAGTTTAAGCATTGTAGCTCAAAACGGTTTTATGGGGACAACCGCATACCGTCCTTTGGGCCATCAGGTATCCCTGGGGGGCAGGTTTAAGCGGAGAAGATAAGTATCTGTGGTAAACCTGTCCCATATTGGGCGAGAAATATTCCTGCTTGCAAAAATGCGGTTTTAATTATAAAATCTTACGCATAGCAAAAGGGCCCGCGTAGCTCAGCTGGTAGAGCAAAGCATTCGTAATGCTTAGGTCGGTGGTTCGAATCCACTCGCGGGCTCCAGTTAATGTTTCTTTCCGTTCAGTTGTGATTACATCAGAGGCCTTTCCGGGAGCCGTTCCGTTATGACCAGTTTAAGAGAAGTGCTTTTCAAGAGGAATTTTTTCCCTTTGTGGTTGGGACAGATAATATCCGAATTTGGGGACAGGTTGAACCAGATGGCGTTGATATCCCTGGTATACGCCAAATCGCCCGGATCGGTCATGGCCCTGGCAAAGTTGATATTTTTTGTGGTCATCCCTGTTTTTATCATAGGCCCAGTAGCCGGGGTATATGTCGACAGGTGGGACAGGAAGAAGGTAATGATAGCCGCGGACATACTACGCGGCACGCTTGTGCTTTTCATTCCCATATTCGTTCTTCTTGACATGATGCTTCCTGTATATATAATGGTCTTCCTTATTTTCTCCGCGACAAGGTTCTTTCTCCCGTCAAAGATGGCGATAATACCGGATATAGTATCGGAGGACAAGCTCTTGGCGGCGAACTCCCTGTCTAATACGACGAGGATGATAGCGACTGTATTGGGTTTCGCGCTGGCCGGGTATATCGTGAAATGGGTCGGGTATATGTGGGGGTTCTATCTCGACAGCCTTAGCTATTTCGTATCCGCCGCACTTATAATGCTGATAACTCCATTGTCGCGGAACGTAAGGGAAGCCGCGACCGAGGAGATAAGCATAGCCCGGGATATTATCGAAAGTTCGATCAAAAAGAACATGTGGCAGGAAATAGCCGATGGGATCAAATGCCTTTTTGATAACGACAAAATGAAGGTAGTCGCGGCGTCTTTGTTCGTGAGCATGGCCGGTATCGGATCGATATTCTGTATCGCGATAGTTTTCGTGCAAGAGGTTTTCGGCGGCGGGACAAAAGCGCTTGGCATAATGGGTGTTTTTGTCGGGACCGGTCTTTTTGCCGGAACGATATTATACGGGAAGCTCGGGCAGAAGATGTCGAAGATACGCTCCATATTTGCCAGTTTTATTCTCACAGGGCTGTTGCTCGCGGCATTCGCGTTGTACGCGAAAACGCTTTCATCCATGGCGTTGGCGGGTTGCCTGATATTCCTTGTCGGAGGCGCGGCTGCCCCGATCTTCATATGTTCCAATACGCTGGTACACACACTTGTCCCGGAGAACATCCGCGGAAGGATATTCAGTTCCATGGAAACGCTCATCCATATAGCGTTCCTCGCGTTCATGTTCTTCACCGCGATACTCTCGAAATATGTAGAGAATTTTTATATACTCATGGCATCAGGCATAATGTTCGCCATGTTCGGGGTGTTCGGGATGGTAATGTATAGTATAAAAAGGGACGTGACAACGGGATAGACGTGAACGTTACTTTTTTTTCTTCTTTTTCTTCTGCTCCAGTGCCGGGGCCCAACAGGTCTCGTAAAAGACGCAAAGTTTGCAACAAACGTTCTCCTTGTTGTGTTCGCCTCTGTACCATTTTTTTTCGCAAGACCAGTAATTCTGGCATTTTTCGCAACAATTGAGTTTTTTGAACATTTTTAACGGCATGACGGTGTCCCCTTAGGGTAAATATTAATAAACTGCTATGATTATATACCGAATGAAAACGTATTTCAACCCAGATTTTACATTTGCTCCTGAAGGATCTGCCAGGGTGGGCCCCAGAATGGACCGATAAGGTCGGTAGCCTGGTAGGGGAAAGGAACTTGGCAGTATCCCTGGCGACAGGGATGTGTCCGGGGACCTGCCCGGACAAGATGTTTTTGGGACACGCTCCTTATCGTTGACAAACTTATCAAGGTATGTATAATTAAAGCTCATGGTCGTTGGGAGCCATAATAGGAGTATATATATAATATATGAAACTGGCAACTTTCCCCGGTGGGATACACCCCGAATATAACAAAGATATAAGCATAAGAGAGCCCCTAAGAGTGGGAGCTGTACCGCATACGCTTGTGGTGCCTCTTTCACAACATATAGGCGCCCCGAACCAGGCTGTAGTAAAGAAAGGCGACATCGTCGAAGAAGGCCAGGTCATAGGGAAAAGCGACAGTTTTGTCTCAAGTCCCGTACACTCACCGGTTTATGGAAAAGTTTCGGATATAAAAAAGGCCTTTCACCCGGTCCTGGGCCAGACTATGTCGATATTTATTGAGCACGACAAGGAAAAAGAACCTAAGGTCTATGCGCCTCGTGATGTTATGGACATGACCGCGGCTGAGATCATAGAGAAGGTACATGATGCCGGGCTGGTGGGCATGGGCGGGGCGGCTTTTCCTACTCACGTTAAATTGAACGTCCCCCAGGGTAAAGAGATAGAGACCCTGATAATAAACGGAGCCGAATGCGAACCGTATCTCACCTGTGACCACGCTCTGATGACAAGGTGCACGGAAGAGATATTAAAGGGGCTTAAGCTGCTCATTAAGGTCATAAATCCGAAAAATGTATACATAGCTATCGAGATCAACAAAAAATCCGCTATATTCGCTTTTGAGAAACTTATCGGGAAAACAAGTGATCCGGAGATCTCGAAAATACGTATAGTGCCTTTGGGGACCAAATATCCTCAGGGAGGGGAAAAACAGCTGATCAAGGCTATTTCGGGAAAAGAAGTCCCTCCGGGAAAGCTCCCGCTCGACATAGGGTTCCTTATACAGAATGTGGGTACTGTCTACGCGGTATATGAGGCTGTGTATATGGATAAACCCCTTATAGAGAGGATAGTGACCATTACGGGAGATTGTCTTTACAGGCCGGGCAATTACCTGATAAAAGTGGGGGTTACCCTGAAAGAGATACTTGATAATTACGGGCTGGAACTCCACAGGAAGCCGGAAAAGATCATATTCGGCGGACCTATGATGGGGATCGCCCAGCCGGACCTTGAGGCGCCGGTCATAAAGAGCACATCCGGGATACTGCTCCTCTCGGAACAAAAAGCGAGGTCTTTTGAGGAAGGACAGTGCATAAAGTGCGCTAAATGCGCCGATGTGTGCCCGGTCCGGCTCGTCCCGACGGAAATAATGAAGAATGTAAAAAAGGGTTTTATGGACAAAGCGGAAGGACTATGTGTGCTCGATTGCATGGAATGCGGTTCATGCGCGTACATCTGCCCGGCACGTATCCCGCTCGTACAATACCTGAAAGAAGGTAAGGCCTACGTAATGAAAATGAAGAGGGGTAAATGAAAAAACTGACCCTGACGGTATCACCGCACATTCATTCTCCCATGGACACACGCTCCATGATGAAGGCAGTGATCGTGTCCCTTATTCCCGCAGTAGCGGCCAGTTTGTTCTTTTACAGGTGGAACGCGTTATTTGTTACGCTTTCATGTATAGCGGGATGCGTGTCCACGGAATACGCCCTTCAGAAGCTGCGCCGGAAGAAAGTAGCCATAAGGGACCTGAGCGCGATACTTACGGGGGTCTTGCTTGCCATGGTCTTGCCGCCGGCCACACCTTTATGGATGTCTTTTCTTGGAGGGGTTTTCGCCATCGCTTTAGGAAAGGAAGTGTTCGGGGGTCTCGGGCACAATATCTTCAATCCCGCGCTTCTGGCAAGAGCTTTTCTTATGGCGGCTTTCCCGGTAACATTGACCACATGGTCAAACCCTTTCAGTGTGGACGCCATGACGACAGCTACGCCCCTCGGCATAGCGAAATTCGAGCACGTGGCGACTTCCTGGGTGCCTCTTATGCTGGGAAATATCGGGGGATGTATAGGCGAGACGTCCGCTATCGCGCTGGTAGCCGGCGGTCTGTACCTTTTATATATCAAGGTAGTGGACTACAGGATACCCGTCGCTTACATAGGAACTGTTGGTCTTTTTTCCACTGTTACCCATCTGGTAGCTCCGGGATCGTATGTAGGCCCGGTATTCCATCTTCTGGCCGGAGGACTTTTACTGGGTGCTTTTTTCATGGCGACCGATCCCGTGACAAGCCCGGTCACGGCTAAGGGTAGATGGATCTTTGGGATCGGCTGCGGGCTGATAACGATGATAATACGGCTGTGGGGAGGGCTACCCGAGGGAGTGATGTACTCTATACTACTAATGAACGCGGTGACGCCGCTTATAGACAGGTTCGCCAGGCCCAGAAGGTTCGGGGTGACCCATGGAAAATAAGAACATCATAAGTTCGATATTGGGGAACGAGGTCGTCAAGATAATAGTATCCCTTGTCGCGGTCGGGATAGTGTCGGGCATGGCGCTAGTTTACGTTTACAATTATTCAATGCCGAAAATAAAGGTTAATCTCAACAACGAAACAGAAAAAGCCATACGGACGATATTCCCGTCAGCCAAGGATATCGTAAAAAGCCCTAAAGAGGGGGTTTTTACCGTAAAAGACGCTTCGGGGAAAATGCTTGGATACGCTTTTACGGCAGAGGGGAACGGATATCAAGGAGTGATCAAGGTGCTCGCCGGGTCGGACCCTGGCTTCACGTCGCTCAAGGGCATGGAAGTCCTTGAGTCGCAGGAGACCCCGGGACTTGGGGCGGAAATAAACAGTGACAGTTTCAGGGGACAGTTCGACGGACTTGATGTGGCACACGCGATAGAATATGTTAAGAACCAGAAGCCGACGAAGCCTTATGAGATAGAAGCCATAACCGGGGCCACGATATCCTCAAGAGCGGTGGTCAATCTTCTTAATAAGAGAATATCCGAGCTCAGGGAGGCGGGGACAAAATGACCGCGACGAAAGATATAATAAAAGGATTGTGGAAAGAGAACCCGGTATTCGTGCAAGTGCTGGGCATGTGTCCGACCCTGGCGGTCAGCACTAAGGCGATATTCGGGCTGTCTATGGGGCTGGCGACGACCTTTGTCCTGGTATCGTCCAGCGTGGTAGTATCGATGGTAAGAAAGCTTGTCCCTGACCAGGTGAGGATACCCATCTTTACGGCTATCATAGCCACGTTCGTCACGGCCGCGGACTATTTCCTTAAAGCTAATTTTTTCGAGATAAGCAAAGCCCTTGGCCCATATGTCCCTCTTATAGTCGTCAACTGTGTTATCCTGGGTCGGGCGGAGGCGTTCGCTTCCAAGAACGGGGTCGGGCGGTCCTTCCTGGATGCCGCGGGTATGGGGTTAGGGTTCACTTCCGCGCTTGTGATACTCGGGTCCATTCGGGAGATATTGGGCGCGGGTACGATTTTCGGATATCGCGTGATGTGGGAAGGCTTCATGAACTGGATAGTCATGGTCCTGCCCGCGGGAGCGTTTATCACGTTGGGACTTCTGGTGGGCCTTTTTAACGTCGCGGACAAAAAGATGAAAGAAAAGAGGATAAAGCATGCGTGAACTTGTCCTTATTTTCCTTGCCGCGAGCATAACCAACAATTTCGTGTTAACGTACTTCCTTGGCATCTGTCCTTTTATAGGCGTGTCAAATAAGATAGACAGCTCCATAGGCCTGGGCATCGCCACTACTTTCGTTATGACGATGGCCGCGACATTCACATGGTTGATCTATCATTATGTACTCTTGCCTTATGACCTGGTCTTCCTGCAATATGTGGCGTTCATAATCGTAATAGCGAGTTTCGTACAGTTCGTCGAGATGTTCATTAAAAAAATGTCGCCGCCACTTTACAGAGCCTTGGGCATATTCCTGCCACTTATAACGACTAACTGTGCCATACTTGGGCTTACGCTTTTCATGGTCCTGAGGGACTACAATTTTCTTGAATCAGTAGTGTTTGGTTTCAGCGCGGGCATAGGGTTCACCCTGGCTCTTGTCATAATGGCCGGCATAAGGGAAGAGCTGGCGTTCGCGGACATCCCTGAACCGCTTAAGGGCGCCGGGATAACGCTTGTTGTCGCCGGTATGCTGGCGCTTGCGTTCATGGGGTTTGGAGGGTTGATAAGTGGATAGCATAATGATGGCTTCCATCCTGAGCATGGTAGGCCTGACCGTATTCTTCGCCTCGGTACTGGTCTTTGCCGACAAGAAGCTGCGGGTAAAGGATGATCCCAGGGTCGAGGAGATAAGCAAACTGTTGCCCGGAGTGAATTGCGGAGCCTGCGGTTTTTTAAGCTGCCATGATTTTGCCGAGCACATAGTCCGCGATGGGGAATCGCCATCCAAATGTCGTGTCGTTCCGGAAGAGAACAGCAAGAAGATATTCGATATAACCGGTGGGACAGCCGGGGATGTTGTGCCTAAATACGCCGTGATACACTGCGCGGCGGAACAAGACCACAAGGACCCTCCGGCGGAATATAAGGGTGTGCGCACTTGCCGGGGCGCTGTTCTGGCGTTCGGCGGAGGGATGAAGTGCGAATATGGATGTATGGGGTTCGGTGATTGCGTGGCAGCATGCCCGTTCGGGGCGATCACCATGGATAAAGGGCTACCCAGGGTGTCGATCGAAAAATGCACAGGATGCGGCAAATGCGTGGCAGCATGCCCCAGGAAGGTGATCTCTCTCCAGGAAAAGGAACATGAAAAGATATTCTACGTAGCGTGTAATTCACACGACTTGGGGCCACGAGTCAGGCAAGTTTGCGGCGTAGGCTGTATAGCGTGTGGTATATGCGCAAAATTGTCCACAGAAGGGTATTTCACGGTGGTTGATAACTTGTCCGTACCGGATTACTCAAAACAGGGGAAGATCGATGAAGTGGTTAAATTACAGGTCAAATGTCCTACGAAGGTCATAAAGGATATCTGACCACGGAGACGGTTCATTATGCGGATCGCGGTTCTTGTTTCAGGTAATGGCACTAACCTTCAGGCGCTCATGGACGCCCAGAAGGATGGACAGTTATCTTCGGGCGAAATAGTCCTTGTTCTTAGCGATAACAAGGACGCGTTCGCGTTAAAGCGGGCCGAGCGGAACGGGATAAGAACAGTTATCAAGGAGCTTTCCGGGGAGATGACGAGAAAGGACCTGGACGACCATATCCTGCGAGAGCTTGAAGGGGAAAAGATAGAGTTAGTGGTACTTGCCGGCTATATGCGTATACTGGGTCCTGAGCTGGTAAAAAAATACAGGGGCAGGATCCTGAACATACATCCGGCGCTTTTGCCGGCATTCAAGGGGGTCCATGGGATAAGGGACGCTTATGAATGTGGAGTGAAGATAACGGGTGTGACCGTACATTTTGTCGACGAAGGCCTGGATTCCGGGCCGATAATCCTGCAGGAGCCGGTAAGGATCGGGAGCGGAGACACGCTTGACGCGCTTGAAAAGAAGATACATGAAGTGGAACACAGGTTGTATCCTGAGGCCGTAAGGCTGTTCGTTTCCGGGAAACTTAAGATGGACGGCAGGAAAGTCATTATTCAGTGATAACGTAATCCAAGGAAAAGGAGAGAGAGATGTCCACAAAGATCACGAAAGTAATAGGCAGAGAGATTGTGGATTCCCGCGGGAATCCGACAGTCGAGGTTGATGTAGTGCTGGAAGATGGTTCTCTGGGACGCGCCGCGGTCCCGAGCGGGGCTTCTACCGGTGAACATGAGGCTGTAGAGCTCCGTGACGGGGATAAGTCCCGATATATGGGCAAAGGCGTGCTTAAAGCCGTAGCCAATGTTAACGGAGAAATATCAGGGAAAGTCATGGGTATGGACGCGAAGGGACAGAAGGAACTGGATGATGTGCTTATCAAGCTTGACGGCACGCCGAACAAGGGCAGGCTTGGCGCTAACGCCATCCTTGGGGTTTCCATGGCCGCCGCGAAGGCCGCCGCGATATCGGCCGGGCAACCGCTTTTCAGGTATCTGGGCGGGGACAAAGCTAATATCCTGCCCGTACCCATGATGAATATTATCAACGGGGGACAGCATGCGGATAATAATGTCGATCTCCAGGAATTCATGATAATGCCGCTTGGCGCTCCTTCTTTCAGGGAAGCTTTGAGGATGGGGGCGGAAGTGTTCCATAACCTGAAAAAGATCCTTCACGCGAAAAAACACTCTACGGCGGTAGGTGACGAAGGCGGGTTCGCCCCGAACCTCAAATCCAACGAAGAAGCTGTTGAAGTGATCCTCGAGGCGATAACCGCCGCTGGGTACAAGCCGGGCAAGGATATCTATATAGCGCTTGATCCCGCTTCCAGCGAATTCTATGAAGACGGCAATTACGTGCTTGAGGCTGAGGCCAGTCCGAAGAAGACACCGAAGGAAATGGCCGCGTTCTACGCGGACTGGGTAAGTAGATATCCCATAGTGTCCATTGAAGATGGTATGGCCGAGGACGACTGGGATGGGTGGAAAGAGCTTACGGACAAGATCGGCAAGGAAATACAGCTTGTAGGCGATGATCTGTTCGTTACCAACACTGAACGATTGAAAATGGGCGTGGATAAGGGTATAGCGAATTCCATTCTCATAAAAGTGAACCAGATAGGCACGCTTACCGAAACGTTAGCGGCCATAGACATGGCGAAGAAAGCGGGATATACCGCGGTAATGTCACATCGCTCCGGAGAAACGGAAGATACTACGATATCCCATCTCGCGGTGGCTACGGGTACGGGCCAGATAAAAACAGGCTCTATATGTAGAACGGACCGCATATGTAAATACAACGAGCTTCTCAGGATCGAAGAGGCGCTCGGGAAAGAGGCCGTATACGGCAGTGCGATATGGAAGGGAAGAAGATAACGCTGTACGCTGTTATAATGGCGGTGGTCCTGTATGTGGTCTTCCTCCCCGGATTCTCTGAGCTTCAGAGGATGAGGGAAGAGGAAAAGGAACAGGAAAAAAGAGTACAACTTCTTGAGGAAGAGAACGAAAGGCTCAAGGAGAAGCTCGCACGGCTAAGGAACGACCCGGTATATCTGGAGAAAGTAGCCAGGGATAAGTTGGGGATAGTGAGAAAAGGCGAAATAATATACAGGCCTTCCGATAAAAAGTGATAAATGCCCGGTCGGGACGGACAACGTCAAGGCCGGGTTTTCTTTTTGCCGTGGCGGCCCATCAAGAGACGCACCTGCCTAAGGCTTTTCAGAGCTTCCGTAGCTCCAGTCCCTAAACAAACGACCCCTGAAACGGCGGAAGCGAATTCCAGGTTGTCCCGCATATTATCCCAGAACGAGTTATTGTCGTTAATATAATGCATGTATATCAGTCCCGCGGTAAAGGCATCCCCGGCCCCGATAGTGTCCCTGACCTTTACTTTGAAGGCCCGCTGATACAGTTCTCTCTTCCCGTTCCAGAAAAGGGAGCCTTTTTCTCCCAGGGTCACCACCGTATTGGGGCGGATACAACGTAGTGCTTTGCTCAATGTCCGTGTTCCCGTTATGGCCATTATGTCGGATTCGCTCATTCTGGGCAGAGAGACAATATCAATGAGCTTTTTTATTCGCCGGATGGCCTTGTTCCTGTCCTTGACCCTATGTGGACGCCAGTTCGGGTCGAAGGTTGAGAAGACCCCTTTTTTTACCGACTGCTCCAGTAGATACAACGAGTTCTCGAACGTATGATCGTTGTATGCGTACAGGGAAGCGACGTGAAAGGCGGCGGCATTATTAAGCGGCTTACCGGTGAGCTGTCCGCGCGTAAAAGCCGCGTCTTTTCCCTCGGGACTGTAAAAAATATATGAGGAATTACCGTTCTTATCCAGGCTGGCTATGGCAAGCCCGGTCCTTATTTTTTTATCGGGGACCAGAAGAGAGGTGTCGACGCCAGATCCCTTCAAGGCATCTACCAGTATGCCGCTTAGACGGTCCGTTCCGGTCTTGGCCATTATAGATACGGGAAGCCCTAGTCTGGCAAGGTGGACAGCTGTATTCAGCACAGATCCCCCCGGGCGGGCCTGTATTTTACAATGCCCGTGTTTTTTGGGGGCGGAAGATATCAGGTCAAAAGCGATATTCCCGCAACAAATTATATTATTTTCTTTCACCGGACCCATCCTGTTAATATGGCTGAATCATAATAATAGCATTAAGTTAAGGGAAAATCAAGGCCCTGACGCATTATCCGGATTATAAGATATTGCAAATAAATATGTTACACGAAAGCCCGGGGAGGACGCGCGAACACAATTTTTATTGACTTAACTAGCTTTTTTATGATATAATGCCGCACATGTTTAGCGTTTACTACTATATATAATAATGTTATATTTTTCAAAGTATGCATACGTATAAAACCGGGATAATACCAAAGATCATTTCGATATTTCTTGTTCTGCTGCTTGTGTTTAACGATGTCTCGCAGGCGGCGGGACCTGTTTTGCGTGGAGAAATGACCACGGAAGGCAACGGGGATCTTTCCGCGCCCTCGCGTAATAATCCAATAGCTACGGTCACCCGCGACGAGAACGGACGTCTTATTGTGAGCGCCGACCAGTTATATACCGGTGAGCTTACTCGGGACCTCAAGGAAAAAGCTGGAGTAGTTTATATCAGTTTTCTTATCGGCAGGATACTTGACCGCTTTGGAAGTTCGATAAGTGCCTCTGGGGTGAGAAAGGTCCTGGCTTCCAACATCGCCAACTTTGAGGACAGGATAGATTTTTCGCGCGTAAAATGGGAAGACCTTTATAAGGAGAACGATGTTTTTTGCCTGAAATATCTGGATGACCTGGGTGTGGAAAAAGAATTCCGGTATTATCTCAAGGATGGAAGACCGAAAAGTAAATCCGGCGTGAAGGAAATCCCGATAGGAACAGGTAAGGCGGTCGTGGCGATAGGGAAAGTGGTCTCGCGTGGCGCGAGTGCGGCCGTAGAAGGAACAGATACTACATACCAGGACCTGTTGGATGAGGGGTATAGCTTCAGTGTGTCAGAGGAATATGATAGCAACCTGGGGACTGCCAGGAATTATGTGGACATCACTTATCCCGGCGCGGAAAGACCCGAAAGGGCCAGGATATCTTATATCGTGGTCCCCGAAACCAAGGTCATAATCATAGATGAGTTCTATCCCGAATTCCCCGAAGAAAGAAAAGGCCGCGGCCGCGCGCTTTTACGACACCTGCTTTCAAGACAAGAATATGCCGGATATGACGTGATAGCTCTGGCTTCCGGAGAATTTCAGCGGTCTTTCATGAAAATGCCGGAGTATCAGCCTATGGCAGAAGCCGACGGGGGAGGGAGCATATATGACAGGGCGGGGGCCGGGAAGGTGAACGCGTTAGGTTCGCCCGAAGTTATGATATCTTTCATTGGTAACCCGGGGCTTTATGAATATATCAAGGGGTCGTGGGAAAGCGCTACTCTTTGCGGGATAGTTCCGTATGACGCGGGTTATCCTGAAATAGGTGACGCGCGTGACGATGATTCCGTTCTCGCGGAAAAAGATGCGCTCGAAGCCAAGGCCGATAACATCCTCAACGCCTATTATTCCGGAGACAGGGAGGCTTTCGTCGCTGTATGCCGGGATGCCGGGGCAGAGCCGTCCGTGACCTACAGAAGTCTGATGAAGGCGACAAGGGAACACGTTGTCGGTATTACGAGCGGAAGCGCCTGGGCGCATGTCGACAAGGAGACTAACGAAGTGGATGTCGAGGTCGATACCAGGACAGGGATGGTCAGGAAAACCCCCAAGAACGACGATCCAGAAGAAGCGTCGCTTATCCTGTCGAGTTATCTCAACGCGGGCAATACCCTGGGAGGGCTCATATCGCCTTTTGTCGTTATTGACGGCCGTATTTACCAGGAAAAAGTCCTGCCTCTCGATAGATATATCCTATCGCTCTCACGCGGATATGACGCGCACACCCATGAAAGCGGGCTTACATACGAGGTATGTATGGATCGGGCCCGTAAAATGCTGCGGGCAGTAACAGACCTGATGGTCGAGGCGGCCGGCAGGGGGATACTGATCAGCGACGCCAAGCTTACCAACATGGGGTTGGACGCCGACGGTAACGTAGTCCTCTTCGATCTGGGATACATGTCTTACCACGATACACGTGTTTCCGGGAAAGACATGAGCATGATAACCGCTAATATCTATACCAATACTTTCCGTTTGATAAATCTTGGGGGGGACCAGTCCGAGGAAAGGAAAAAGAGCAAGTTCGGGATCGATTGCGCGCGTATCTGGAAAGAATTGACCTCCGGCCACCCGGTATCCCCGGACGAATATCCAGTATGGGATATAAGTGCCGGTATCGGGAAAGACCTAGTGGAAAGAATAGAACGAGTTTTGCCCGACGAAAATGAGGCGGGGAAAAAACACCGAGTAGCCGTTATGTCGAGGGATGTCCGGCTGAGAAGAACACTGAAAGAACAAACAATACTTATGTTGTCGGGAGAAGTGGCAGTTTCAGATGTCCGGACCGGCGGGACCCGCGGTGGGAGTCCGTTCGTGAACGCCGATAGGCCGGGGCTTATTGAAAAAGTGCGGGCGATCGTCCCGATGGTGATACTGGTTCTTTCGTTGCCGGTCCTTATGGGCGCGGCCCCCGCTTACGGACAGGCCTTAGTGCCTGTTTGGGGCGTAATAGCCATCTTTGGCGGGGTAGCGCTTATGCCTGTGGTCGTTATGATGGCAATGGAAGGACCCGGGAGCATACCTCCCATGTTCGGCAGGGCGCCCGATCGTGGTATGTTCAATGACGCGAGGACAAGAAGAGAGGTCCGGGCTTTGTTGGCATCGAACGATGAGGTAAAGAGAACCGTTATGTCGATAAGCGGGGACCCGGCCAGGAGAGACGAGCTTATAACGTATATATTGTCCATATTGGGTATACCGCTCGCGGCCGAACAAGCTGGGATAGCGCTACGCCAGGTCATAGCGGGCGAAATTGACAGGCTTATACGGCTGGAACGCGGCTCGGAAAAGAGAATAGAACCGGCATCAGAAAGCACGTTATACGAACGAGGCGGAGAACAGCAACATGGCTCGGGTGATTATTCGGACCTTTTAAGGGAGAAGATGAGGCGGGCCCGTGGAAAGAGAAAAGGCGAAGATAACGAAATTAACGGAAGAGCGATAGAGGCCGATAAGATAAAAGCTACGGCCGTCATAGGCTTTATATCTACGGCCGTGATGATAGGTTTTGGCCCGCATATGCCCATGATAGAGGGGTTCGTTGTCGGAGTTCTCTATCTTTTGGCTACAGGACTTCTTCCCACGCTTACGGGATACTTTATACGGGACAGGCTCTCATACCGCTATCATAGAAAAGAGCGCGGCCTGATAAGGCCGTTCATGAAGGCGGAAAACATACGGAACCTTTACGCCCATGACGCGGATTCCCGGGATAAGATCGCCTATTATTCATATACCACGGAAAAACTGTATGTCGAAAAAGCGGCTATGCGCAGGATACCGAAGCTTATACAGTATGTCATATACCTGCACGAGATGATCCATGGCACATGCAGGGTGAGAACGGAATTGGTGGCTCTTTCCCTTACCGTATGCGCTCCGTGGGTTTTCGCGGGGGCGGCACTCACGGTCATCTCAGCGTTCTTCATCCCGGCGGATGTCTATTTCTTCGCGGGATTTACCTTGTGGAACATAGTTGTCCCGATATCAGCGCAGGTCATAGCGCGACAGGTCGGGGTTAAACGCAGTTTCGCGGGCCATAACCTGATATCCGGGCTCAAATGGAAGCATATGACGGATGAAGAGGTCGACAAAGCGATAGTAGAAGCCGCGCATAAACGTACATATGATCCCCAGACCGGACAGATGCTCTATTGGAGGGATTGGCTGAAAGGCGGGGACGGGCATAAGAATGTTGAGTTGATAACCGTACCAGGCCGGCCGGACGATATCGTAGTGGTGAAAGCCGGGTATGACGTGAATCGCGACGATAAACAGCTCCTTGCCGCGATCAAGGGGTCATCGAAGCAACACGCGGTCCTTATCATAGCGGATGATGGAAGGAACTGGCAGAGGTCCAGGAAAAAGATCGAACTCATAAAAAAACAGACCAAACGGTTCACAAAACATAGTTCGGTGACACTAAGAACGACAAAAGTTGACATAAGGTCCACGCGATATGACCTGCGAAGGTTGAGGGATCTCAGGACGTTCTACCACAGGAGGCTTGACCGCATAGAGCATAGGAATATAGCGCGTGAATCCATAGCCAGCGAGGTCCACGGAGAAGTAAAAAGGTTGGAAACATTACTTGGATGGCTGAACGGGAAGAACATCAGGCATATACTTTTCATGGGGGACTATCTCGGGAAAACGGAGAACGGATACGAGGCGCTTGATGTTCTGGAGGAACATATTGTTTCAGGGAGGTTCCCCAGGGTCACTATGCTCATGGGTAAATCCGAACACTTTTTCCTCAGGAGCATTCTTGGGGATGAGAGGTTCAAGGACCTGTGGCCTACGCTCAGTGTCCAGGAAGGGCCGGCGGTCATGAGTTCGCTCGATAAACTGGCGGACAGGGTCCGTAAATTATCGGCTCTTCTTCCCACGATAGATAAGCTTAGAGAAATATCGTCAACGGAACTTACTTACTTGCGTGGGATCACACCCGGATACCTGGAGAAACTAAAAGAGATCTCCGGTGAAAAAAGCGCCCTGCATGAAGTGTCCGCTGGTGACCTGGTAATGCTGCAGAACCTTACGGACAGGGAGATAAGTGATCTTGTGGAAGCGGATGCCTTCGAAAGAACACTTGCCGCGACCATCAGGGGACGGGGAGAAATTGTTACCCCTGAGACGCTCGCCGCCGAAAGAAGGAAGGCCTACAGGTTCCATCCCAAGATCATAGGGCTTGCCGAATTCATGACAGAGAACATGAGGTTCGTGTATTCCGAGAACAGTCATCACAACCTTTTCATGATAGGCGCTTTGCCGGAGGACCTTGAAAGACATGGGCTAAGGGGCATAGAAGCGCTTGATGATATGGAGAACGAATTCAGGCAAAGGACCAGATGCGGACTTAGGTTGTTGAGGCTTATTAGCGATATGTGGATGCTTTCCATGTCGTCGGAGGGGGAAGAAGGAAGGGACGCTACCCTGTCGGATATTGAGAAGAAAATGCTGGAAATGGTGATGGAAGAGCGTGACAGGAACAAGGAGACGGGGAGGGAGCTTATCCCCGAGGTAACGCTTACGGCGATGGAGGCCGATCTTAAGGAAGCGCTCCTGGTCGTGAAGAATATGGAGATGATACCCGCGGCAGCGGCACGCGAACAGATAGAAGATGTATTCGAAAAAATGCTGCAACATGTCGCGCAAATAAATAAAGAAATGCCGGAGATATATGATACCGTGTTCCAGACGAAGTCCTCGCCGTTCATGACCGCGGTCCCGCACGGCATAGCTGTGGCGGAAAAAAGCGAGGAAAAGCTCAGGGAAAGAAGGACAGTGCTGGGTGTGGACGCCGTCTCCACCCCGAATGATTTTACCAGTGGGTTCCAAACGCTGAAACAAGTCCGCGTATTCACCCGTTTGGGGAGGGTCATCCTCTTATATGTTGATACCCTTGACAGGGAAAATCCGACGTTCGAAGAGACCATTGCCGCGCGTACCGTGGATGAGATCATTGAAGGGAGGTCCCTTGAGACCATAACGCGCGGAAAATTATCGGCGGTGGAAGAAATATTGTCCTATTATGAAAGCCTCCTACGCCGTCAGAAGGCAAAGGGCCGTACGCCATTCTTCGCCAGGGTCATGACGATCGTGAGAAGCGTTGTCGGTGGGGCGCGCCGGGCGATAGATCGCGTGAGGGCCATAATGGTCTACATAGGTGACCAGGTCTCGAGAGACGGGGTCCTGGCTGTTATGAGGAAGTTGAAGAGGGTAGTGGTAGAGGCCAATGATGAATATGGGGTATGTCGGGCATATTTCAAAGAGGGTTTCGAGATGGTGCGTAAGAAGGACTACAACGGCCTGATAATGCTGGAACAAGTGTTCACCTCTGAAACGGCCAGTCCCGAGCAAAGGAAAATGATCATGGATGAACTCCTCAGCCATATGAAACTTAATGAGGATGAGATGGGAAGCGTGGCCGCTTTCGAGGTGCTTGAGGAGATATTAAGCGCGAAATTCGCGCCCGGATATAACAAGTTCATGAACAGGATATATAAAGCCACTATGGACAAGATATATTTCAGGCTGGCGGATGTCGGCGTCTCGGATAATGAGAAAAAATACCGGATGTATATATCCCGCCACATACTTAACGCCATGATCCGCAATGAAAGATTCTATAATTTCGTCGGGAACGACGCCTTGAGGCGGAAGGACCAGAAGGAGAAGGAGGTGGGGTTCTTCTTCATAGGCGAAGTGCAAAAAAAACGCATGCTCAAGAACCTTCTCGGCAGAGAAATAGGACTTCAGTACAAGGAATCTTATTACGAGGATATCACGTCCCGAGATGTTTTCACACGGACGTATCGGGCTGATATGGAAGCCTATGTGAGCGATGTGATAGTCAGCCTTACTTTTCCCGGAAGTGACCCGACGCTGGCATACCTCGATATCATGGAATATCTCGAACACCCGGCCACCACGAACCTTAAAAGACACGCGTGGGTTGTCGGAAACATACGAAAAGAGCTCCCGCGTCTTGTCGAGGAGAAGATAGGTGAAGAAAAAGAAGAAGATCGGGTGATCACCTTATGGGACCTGGGTTCGGGGCATCTTACGCCCGTACTATTCGCCGCTATAGTCCTGGAGGAATTCGATAAGCATCCTGAGTGGGGGAGGCTTGGCGAACGTGTGACCGTGAAGATAAAGGCGGTCGATATAAACGATGAGGTGGGAGGACGCATAGAAAAGATATTGGAAGAAGGGTTCCCCTATGACGCGGATGAGCTGGTATTCCGGCGAGGAAAAGATATGCAGGAGCTCGAGGCCATAAGAACATTGAGGGACCTGGTCGATTCCGCGAAGTATCGCGAAAGAATAAAAAAGGCCGGGATGATAGAATTCGTCAGGGGGAGTATAGTAGGTGAGAGGAATATACTGGAAGAAATGGTCAGGCCCCACGATGACGAGGCGCGGAGCGCGGATATTGTTTATATGAGTTTTGTCCTGTGGCAGCTCGCTCCGGAAGCGCGGCGTGTTCTGTTCGAAAAATTGTCAGGCCTTCCTGAGCGAAGCCGGATCTTTACGAGGCTCCATGGCACCATGGTAAAAGAGATACTGTATGATGTCCCGTTCAGCCTCAAGGTAGCCGAGCCGGAGAACGGTATAATGAATACGGGATGCAGGTACGTACTTAGCAGGAAGCCGTTAGTGGACCTGCCTCCATGGTACGGTCCGGTAAAATCCGATCTTTTGGGCAAAGATAGCCGAGTGAAGGATGAAGACGCGGCTTTATTGGCCAGAGAGAACGCCGTATTTAATACAACCTCGGAAAGGAATGTGATGGCAACGTTCCTTGAAGAGTCAGGCGAAGCGCGGGCGTTCATGCGTACTGTTATCAGGGAGAACAGGTGCGGAATAAAGATATCCAGTGGTTTCGGCCGCCTGGCCATGAGGGATGGGAACCATATCTGGATGGATAGATGGCTTTTTGATATAAAGGACGAGAGTGAGTTCATCCCCAAACTCGTGATCTTTACGGCGCTTCTGGCGCATCAGACCCAACATGATACGCGCGCTGGGCCCGCGGCCGAAGAGTTCTGGGAAGAAGTCCGGGCATGTTCGATGGAGATCAAGGTCTACATAGAGAACATGAGAAAGGTTCCCGGACTTGACAAGGCAATAAGGGACCTTCTGGCGGGATCTTTTGATCTTGAACGCATAGCCTGCGACGATGTCCTCGATATAGCCGCCAGTTATGACCAGGACATACGATGTTACGACCGGGACGGGCAGCTGACAAAACGAGGAGTACTCCAAATATGTGAATTCGTGGGTAAATACTACGATAAGTTCCGGTCCTTCCTGGATGTGCGTCCTTCCGAGAACGCGCTTCTCGCGCCATGCTATGTAGGCCATGACCAGGCGGTAAAACGCGTAGTGAACCCGGATAACCTTCCCATGACCGGGCTTTACGCCGCCGCGGGCGCTGACATATCGAATTTCCTGCTTTCCACTAATTGTACTACCGGTATCTTCGTGGATTCGACGGAGATAACCGAAAACCGCCTGAGGAAGGCTTGTTCTACATGGTCCTGTCCTCTGTGGGATGACCAGTATGCCGCGTATAAATATGAGTTCGGTTTTGGTAAGGTGGCCCTCCTGCATAACCCGCGTATGGGGATATGGATGGAAGACAGGATCATACAGGAACTCCACTCGATAGGAGTAGAACGTTCCGATATCCTGGGGATAGACGAAGTCTCGATATTCCCGGGCGGGCCCAATAGGGTGTCCATAAGGTTCCTGTGGGCGTATCCCGGAGAAGGGAAAAAAGAACGGCGGATAATCTATGTGCCGGCAGCCATACACAAGCCTTTAGAATATCCAGACGATCTCAATGAACTCCTTGCCCGGAGGGGGTCAATGGGTTTGCTGGACATGTATTACCAGAGAGCCGCTATGGATGTGCCGAACCAGTACGTGTATTTCCTGGGAAAGATCGCGGCGGCCATAAAGCCTGGCGGGTTCGTGATAACTGACGATCATACCAATGAGGATGAGCTGAGTTTCCCCGAAGTGTCTCCGGAGCGTATACTTGGTGTTCGCGGCGCCGGAGCCTTCACCGGGGACCTGCTTGAAGGGAACCCTGAAGCAGTCTTCTGGGACGGCCTTATGCTCCGGACTGTCGAATATTACTATGGCTCGGGAATGAGGGTCAGGAAGAAAGCCCCGGATGCCACGGATGTAAAACCGGAATCACCGGATATGTCGACCGGGGACAGGGAGGAACATTTCCTTTGGCATACCGACCCGGGCACTCTTGCCAATGATCGTAACAGGGTACGTATGTTGAAAAACCTGTCGACGGCCAAAAAGAAGAATAAAAATCCTTTTTCAGAAAGAGAACTGTATCTTGAGCCTGTCGCGAATATCGAGCCGGGGGTGGTGAGAGTCTATGTATATCCGGGGAAAGGCCGGTCCCGGGTAAAGACGGATAAGCAGGGGAGGTTCGTTCTTCCCGAGGAATACAGGGATAATTTCCCCTCGGGCGACGTAACGGTATCCGGGTGCTGGGACCATCTCTTATTGTGGGATTCGCCTCTTTTTGAAAAGACCGTTGACGAATATTTTGGTATGATGGATGGCCCCGCAGTGGAAAAGACGACTTCACCCGACATGTCCCTTTCACGAGGCGCCCTGTTCGATCGTATGCCCGACGGAGACACCACAAACCCGTTCATCCTGGAACATATCGCTTCAGGCAAGGTGTTCGAGATAAACGCGGACGCTTCTTTCGCGAGAACAGTATCTTCCAAGGGGATGTCACAGCGTGGTCCTCCCATGGAGAAAAGAGTTAACGGATATTTTGGGGACACAGGAATATTTGAGAAGATACGTAAAGCAAAAGAACCCGCATTGTTGTCCTCGGTCCTTGACAGGCATGATAACTTCAGGAACCTGACGCCGGCACAAAGAAACGATATTATCGGCGTGGCGCGGAAAATAACGCTAAGCGTGATACTGGGAGAGGTAGTCGTCGGGGAGAAAGCGTCTGAACGCGCTATCGTCCACACGCGAACTGGTTTTAGCCGGAGCCGGCACGGGCTTGACCCGACGATATGGATAGGAGAGGTGCTTCTCGGGCGCGTCTCGGTCGAGGACCTTGCCCGCATCATACTGGAAGAGACCCAGCATGTAATAAAACCCCCGGAACGCAAGAACGGGACATGGATGAACATACATGGGAATATTTCCGAAAGCGATAGCCCTGAGGATGTAATAGAACACGATCGCGAATTTGTCGATAAGCTGGACATCTCACCGGCCCGGCCGGAAGAATCTTTCCTTACACGCGGGACATCCCGCCCGCGAAGGAGCTATGCCGGAGTAGCCATCGGACCGGAAGGGCTTACGGCCGCGCATATAAACCTTCTTATCGATGACGCTCAGGACATCCTGTCGCAAGGTACAGTATCCCTGGCAGAACGGGTCAACGCTTTCGGTATTTCGTTAAGCCTGCCAGTATCCGAGCTTGTAGGTGTTCCGGGCGAGGATATCCTGCGAAGACAAAAAGAACTTAGCGATGCCTTGTTCGGGTCAGAGAACGTGCCTATCCCGCTTGCCATGGAACTCGCCCGACACGTCCAGTTCTTCAGGAGCAGGATGAAGACTATCTTTGAGATGCATTTCGCCCGGTCCGAGGATTATGGGATCAATACGCCCCTCGAGATGTACGGTCAGCTTTTGTCGGACGCGGAAAAAGAACTGTCGGTCATTGAAAGGCGTATGGCAAGATATGAAGAACACCGGAGGTATCGTCAGCGTGCACATAAAGCAGGGCCGCCGTATATGGAAACCGGCAGAGAGAGGCGCATAACGCCGGATATGTTCGAAGACGCGCTGGAAAGTATATTCGTTCCCGAGCCGGGTACCGTATTTCGCGGAGAGACTATGGTCGGAGGACACAATTATAAATATTCAATGACGAGTTATGACAGGGCTATAGGCGAACCCGTATATTTTCGTGCCGGGGATATATTTGTGATCAACCCGAACGCTTTAACGGCCGCTATCTCGCTTGGGAAGGAAAAAGAGTTCGAGGCCTTACTGAAAAAATACCCCATGCATGTTTTTCTGTCGGAGAACGATGACGGAGAGGGGTGGAGGAATTACTCCCATAAAGTGATCGGGCGCGAAAGCGGCGCATTCGTGGACCAGTTAAGCCTTCTGCCCTCGGTGATAGGGATACTATTAGTTATGCAGTCGGAACGGGGCGCGATAAAGGGAAGGACGTTCGTTGACATCGGTTCCCGTAACGGGCTTTTGGCTAACGCGGCGCTTAAGCTGGAAGCGGCCCGCGCGGTGCTGATAGAGAACAATGTCCCGGCCGTAAGGCCCGCTTTACCTGAGAGAATAGCCAGGATGTCCGGGATAACTAAAGAGGACGATATCCTGGATATGAACGTGAAGCTCAATGGTATGTCAGGTAAAGCGGAGATATTCCGCGAAGACCTGGGGAATGTGCCCGCCCAGACCATGGCCGGCGCGGTGTTATGCTACGATTTCCCGGATGCGGGGTTCGATTATACCGATTCCGGTGAGGATAAAACCAGCCTTATCGCGGATATAGCCAATAAGTTCCCGGAACCGGCCATGATCATTGCCGGAGGAGGAAGGAATAAGGAAAAAGAGGACCTGAAAAAAGAAGCCGTCCGAATCGGGTTTGTGCCTGCCGGGGAAGTCGCGATACCGTATCACGGCAGCCTTGAGCTTTTAACCCTTGCTTTTGTCCCGAACGCGGCTGCCGGGTCTCCTTACGACATATTCATGTTATTGCTCGCGCAAGATAAGCCAATTACAGCTGAAGAGTTGCGACTTTCCACCCGGGGGCGCATGCCCGACGGACATCTTTCTATCGAGACCGTCAAAAGGGACATAGGCACATTGCTTTACCTTAAGGCGATCGTTACTGAACATGATGGAGACCGGACGAAATACTCGATCGGGAAAATGTCACCATCTTTTATGGCCAGGGTCAAGGAGGTACTCAAGGGGCTTGGGAGCCGTCCGACGGTTTCCGACAAAAAGCACGCGCTGGACCTGATGCTGGATGCGGCGGTTGGGGAGCAGATCGGTGTTATTGGCCAGTCATATGGGACCACGCTCGACCATAGCGCGGAGGAAGCCCTTGTTCCCGACAAGGAGGAGGCCCTGGCCGTATACAGGGCGCTTGGTGTGGAAAGGAACGCGCTGGGCTGGAAGGAGAACGCTAACGGGACCAGGTCGGCCATAGTAGGACTGGCCGATGTCAACGCAAGCACTTTACGCTCGATATTTCGGCTTAAGCGCGGAACGACCCCCAAGGGGGAGCTTATCCTGATCGAATATGGCCATGCGCCGATAGCGCTGTGCATGACGAATGACGCGAAACAGGCTATTATCCTGGATCTTACCGATATGTATGGCGAAGATGCGGAAGATAACAATGAAGATATAACTGAGGTCATCGAGGATGTGCTCCTTGATGATGGTATCGTGTCTATCAGGAAGGTCAGGCACGACCGATCGAAGGTTTATGCCCGATGGGACAGGGCGGGCAAGGTCGTGGAGATATTGGGAGATGGTGGACCTTGGGGACAAGAGGGCGAAGGCAAAGAGGGCATGTCGGAAGTTACCGTGCTCCCGGGGGTGTTCGCCCCGGATTGTATGCCCAGCATGATGGCGTGCGACGCCGTGTTCGATCTGGCAGGTCCGGGGAAGAGAGTGCTCATCGTAGGCTCCGGTACGGGGCTTGAGGCGAAAGAGGCCGCGGCCCGGGGCGCGGTGGTCGACGCGGTGGACATAAGGAACATAGCGGTTGAGAACGCCCGGCTTACCTGCGCGGAAGAAATAGCCGATGGGCGCGTACGTGTTTTTAGGAACGATCTTTTGTCCGGGCTGGAAAGATATGACCTTATTGTGTTCAATATGCCACACGCTATCTGGAGTGACGCGGCAGGAGTATCGGAACTGGAAGAGGATGAGTTGGATTCGTCCGACCGTGAAGGACGCCTGCTGAAAAGAATGTCGGGACAGATAGCGAAACACCTTTCCGCCTCCGGTAAAGCGGTAATTATCAACAACAGGTCCGATGAGGTCAGGGATCTCATTATGGAATATTCCGGCCTGGCGGTGGAGGTGCTTGATGAGCGCTTGTATGAGGAAGAAGGTGATGACGAGGCTGGCTCCGCGGCATACGCGCTGTCTTATCGCCATACGCCCGAACAGATAAGGGCCAAGATAGCTTCTCGCGAACATGCCAGCATGGCGTTCGCCAGGATACAGGAAGAGCCCACGCTTCGTAATGTCCTGGAGGCGATGGATCATTTTATAGCCAGCGGCACACCCGGCGTGGTGCGACTTCTTGAAATGGGCGTTACACGGACGGGGCGGTTCCAGGAAGAGTTCCTCGGCGAGTTCGTGGAGGCGTATGAGGTCGAAAAGAACATAAGGCATTCCAAAGTGCTTGAGCTGGGGGTCACCGGATATGGGGCGGAAATAGATTTCCTCCTGGAGGTCGATATGAAGAAATATCCGGACAAGCCCGGTGAGAACGACCTCCCGGAAGGCATGTACCTGGGAGAATCAAAGACGGAGGGAAGGGATGCCAACCTCTCTATTGTCGAAGAAAAGGTGTTCGAGGACAAGCTGCCGAAACAGGAGCGCGTAGCGCTGAATATGAGAAAAAACGGCAAAGCCGATATCAAGGGTATAATATTCGCGATAGCCGGCAAGGCCGTGACCATGCCGGGGATAAGAAATTTCCATATAAGCCCGCGCAGCGTGGACCATGTGGTACCGGGGTATGATCTGGACGTACATGTTGCCCTGATACCTGAGATCATCGGCGAGGACCGGCATGGGCTCGACATGAAGCAGAGACAGTTCATCAGGGAGCTGCTGAAGGACCTGGCAAAACGGGACCTTATTGATAGGGAACATTCAGGGGAAGCCCAACGTATACTCAAGGCCGCGGTCCTTCGCAAGGGCGTGGATGGGACAAGAGTGGCGATATCGGACGCTCTTAAAAAAGCTACGGGTATGCCGTATCCTTCCACAAAGGACCAGACCGCGTCGATCTGGTGGAATGGTGTATTCCTGGAACTCGAACGTGAGAGCGCGCCACCTGCGGAAGCGCGTTCCGTGTTCCCGGAAGAAGAAGGTAAGAAGGCCGCCAGTCTCGTGGATACGCTTATGTACCATATACTTGCCATGGCGGGAACGGCCGGTGAAAAAGATGAGGATATAGTGATCGGTATAGATACAAGCTGGATACCCGGACAACAGCAGGCGGCCATACAGGGCTTATTGAACAGGCTGAGTTACATTTCCCGTAAAAAGGGTATGCGGAATATCGTTGTCAGGAGAAGAAAAGATGCCGCCAGCCTTGCGAGGGCTCTTGGCGAAGAAGTGGATAAGCGCGGAACCCCGATCTCCAACATGATCATCCTGGCAGGAGAGAACGCTATCGAGCATGAGTCGTTGAACATGTTCCGCGGGAACGAAGTCGAAAAAGGGGCTTTCTTCGCCGGGATCCAGCTCCCGGAGGATTTCGGCGATAACTCGTATGTAAGACTGGTCGAGATGCTGGAAATAGCGGTCAACCTGGCGTTCGGGGAGACGGTTCCGGAAGGGACGCATCCGCATATCAGGTTCATACGGGACGAACGGTCCGGATACAGGAAGTACGTATTCATACCGGAAGCTACCCCGTTGGATATCAATATTCTGTCCGAACTCTATGATATACAAAGGGAAGAGATAAGCACGCGCGCCTGATCCGTTCCCCGGCTGAAAGTGTACCAGATATGTCTTGAAGCCCTTAGGGTTATCTGTTATAATCTAGCGATAAATATTGACTGACGCGGGGTGGAGCAGAGGTAGCTCGTGAGGCTCATAACCTCAAGGTCGGAGGTTCGATTCCTCCCCCCGCAACCAAATATAAAAGGCTCTTTAACTTAACTGTTAAAGAGCCTTTTCCATTTGGTGCACACTTTTATCTAAGAACGATAAAAGTGTATGCTATTCTTTCGCCCGTTTTCGGGTAAAATATTTTCCCCGAAAACGTACTCATCCATAGCTTTGCGGGGGTAGGGCCCCTTCGCCCTCCTTTTATCCGGGCTCGGTGTCCTCCATCTTACCTAAGGAGTTATGGTAGATACTATTGTAATAGGGGGAGTATGTGGCCAGGGGCATGGCCCGAGGAAGAGCCAAACTAGTACCGGGTACAAGCTCCCGCTTAAACTGTCCCCTGTTGCTTGAGAAATATTACGGTTCTGTTCCCCCTCTTGACGCTTCGCTGTCACCCCCCTGCCTGGTGAGTTATGAATCACGCTATTTGTGCCAGCTAGAGAAGAAGGAGGAGGATGTGACTAGAGGCGAGGCCCAAGGGGAGTGGGTACAGGTTTAGGATCGAGTAGCGGGACAGGCTTATCTTTGGTTTTAAAAACGGTTTTGCCTGTGGTATAATCGGACGCATGCGGTCAAGACGGCACTTCATCCCATTTATCATTATCGTCGCGGCATTCGGAGTTTCAAGGATCCTGGCGTATACGCACGGCCTGGGATTTTATTTTAATTCTATCAATGTGGCCATGCAGGTGGTGGACGTCGAGCTCCTGAAGACGGACCTCGTGAGGAGCCTGTTCTATCTCCACGACCAGCCGCCATTATTCAACTTGTTCCTGGGGCTGGTATTAAAAGCGTTCCCGGCCGCTTACGCGGCAGTTTTTCACGCATGTTATCTCGTGATGGGCCTGGTACTGGCTTTCTCGGTGTATGGACTGATGGAACGCATGGGCGTCAAACACGGGCTTGGAACATGTCTCGCGGTCATTTTTGTCATAAGCCCTTCGACGCTTGTTTATGAGAATACGCTGTTCTATACATACCCGGTAGCGGTAATGCTCGCGCTCAGCGCCTTGCTGTTGTATTTCTTCGTAGCCAGAGGGAACACGCTATACGGAGCGGGGTTTTTCCTGCTCCTGGCAACGGTCATTTATACCCGGGGCACTTATCATTGGGTATGGTTCCTGGGGGTAACGGCAACGGTACTGCTCGTGTCCCGGAAGATATTATCATATAAACGCGTACTGTACGCCGCGGCTCTCCCGGCGGCACTTATAGCCGCTCTATGTTGCAAGAATATGGCGATCTTTGGTGAGCCAGCTACCTGCACCGGAAGCTGGACGTGGATGTCCCTCATGACATCGTTCCGTATCCCGGAGGAGGAGAGAAAGGCTCTTGTAGAAGAGGGAAAACTATCGCCGTTATCATATCACTTCCATCCCTATGGCCAGGTAGAGGCCTTTTATGAACGGTTCTCGGACATCGTGTCTGATACGGGTATCCCGGTGCTGGATATGCCGCGCAAACATAATGGCCTGGTGAATTACCATAATATCATATATGTGATAGTGAATGATGTGTACAGGGATGATGTGCTGTTCACGCTGAAGTGCTATCCGGGCTACTACCTGGCGGCGGTAAAGGATTCCGCGGAAAGGTTCTTTCTGCCAGGGCCCAGCAATTATTACGGTGAGGGGTTCAACGAGATAATGCTGGATTCCCTGGGGTGGTACGCGGAAATATACGATAAGTTCTTTCTCTTGAGAATACTTCCCTATACGGATAAATGGACGTATCTTTTTGGACATCCGCGGTACGAGACCAGGCATGCCTTGTTCTGGCTTCTTGTCTACCCGATGATAATGGTGTATATGTTAATAGCGATAGTCAGGAAAGCCGTGACCGCTGTTCCCGGAGACACTGCCGGGACCGCCGTGATGGCGTTCATGTGGATAACTATAATGTATACAATGACGGCTGTTATACTTGTAAGCTCAGCCACGAACAATAGATACCGGTATCCCTTGGAGGGGTTCATCTTTGTTTTCCTGGGGATGTTCATTTCGGACGTGGCCCGTTGGATAAAAGCGTTATATCGGGATATGCCGGCCCGACACGGGCCGGGGATCGCCAATGATAAAAAGGGGGATGCTTGAGTTTGTCGATGTTCCGGATATCGGAAGAGAAGTTCAGGGCGGTCATGAAATATCGGTGGCATGTAGTATTGTTCCTGGCGATCGTGGCCGTTGTATACATATGTTACGGGGCGACGCTTGATCATCCGTTCATTTGGGATGATTACGGCATGATATGCGATAATATCTTCATCACCGACTGGTCCTTTATCGGGGATATATTCAGAAGCTCGTCTTTCGGGATGGAAGACGCGGGTATTTGTCCATATTACAGACCACTGCCGACACTTACTTTTCTCGTGAATTATAAACTGTCCGGCATGGACCCACATGTGTTCAGGGAAGTCAATATCTGGATAAACATACTAAACGCGTTCCTTGTGTTCCTGGTCCTGTCGAGGTTCGGATTATCTCGCCGGGCCGCGTCCGCGGTCGCGCTCATATTTTGCGCGCATCCGGTGAACATAGAAACCGTTACATTGATAGCGGGGCGCGTGGATTCCCTGTTCATCTTCTTCGGGATGATCAGTTTGCTTGCCCTGACGACGTATTCGGCCAATGGCCGTAGGACCATGCTGGCAGTCTCGTTCTTCGCTTTTATATTGTCATTCTTGTGCAACGAAAAGGCCATAAGTTTCGCGGCGATAGAAGTGATATACTATTTCCTGTATGAACGGAACAAGAGAGACCGGAGTGTGGAGATCTGTATATCCGCGGTGATCTTGTTCACGTACTTCTATTTGGTGAACAAGATAAACTTCCTTGTCGCGCTGCCCGCCAGTATGTCGTCACATATCGCCATTGCGTCCATGCACGACCGCATAGCTACATTCCCAAGGATACTGTTTACCTATTTCAGGCTTATTTTCGCCCCGACGGGGCTTTATGCGGAATATCATTTTGTGGAAACGGGTATCCTCAACCGGTATTTGCTGATATGGACGCCGGTGATCCTGGGAGGAGTGTATGCCATGATCAGGCATCTTAAGTACTCGCGGGAAGCGGGATTGTTCGCGTTTTGGGTGTTTTCCTCTGTGCTCATATACAACAACGTGGTGTACGCCCATACCGCAACGTTCCGGGAACACTGGGTATGCATGGGCGTGATCGGGGCCTTTGCTCTTGTCGCGCTTTTTCTCGGGCGTCTGGCGGCGGGGAAAAAAATAAAATGGAAAGCTTTGCTGCTATGTTTTTTCGCCGCATACATGGGGTTCCTGTGCTATAACACGATCGCGCGCAACAAAGAGTGGGCGGATCCCCTGGTCCTGTACGGGGCCGATCTTGCCCGGGAGCCGCGGAACAGTTCTTTCGCCAGTAATTTGGCCCTTGAGTATCTGAAACGGGGAGAACTGGACAAGGCCAATGAGCTTTACCTGAGAGCCCTCAGGAACGCCCCGTACAATATGGACACGAAATCTTTGGTAGGGATCGCGTACATAATGGAAGAACGGGGACAGAACGGGATGGCCGCGTTCTGGTACCATAAGGCCTTGAGACAGTCCGAGATACCTTTCGCATACGAACGTTTAGCGGAACTGGCCATTTCAGCGTCCGATTACGGATATGCTGGATATCTGCTGGAACGCGCCATTAACAGATATCCCGGGATACTTGGGTTTTATCTTGACCTTGGCAGGGTATATATGCTTAAAGGGGACTATATGGCTGCACGGGAGATATTGGGGCCCCTGAAGGAACTGGATGAGGCCCGGGAATACCTTGATGAGATCGAAAGAACGGCTCCCGGGGACGGACAACATTAAGGGTCCCGGGACGCCCCGCGAAGAAAACCGCTTTTTCTCTAAACATTGACATACCATACCATATATGCTATAAAAAAGTCTCTATCCTGATATATATAGCTATATATTGAATACTTACCACATAAGGAGCCGGTATGATAGAAAGATACTCACGCCCGGAAATGTCGAAGATATGGACGGATGAGAACAAATTCCAGAAGATGCTGGATGTCGAGATATTGGCCTGCGAGGCATTTGCCGAACTAGGGTTCGTTCCTAAGGACGCGGTCGAGGTCATAAAGGAAAAAGCCGGGTTCGATGTGGACCGGATAAACGAGATCGAAAAAAAGACCAATCACGACGTCGTCGCGTTCATTAAGAACCTTTCGGAGAACATAGGCGGAGAAGCTAAATACCTGCATTTTGGGCTTACCTCGAGCGACGTGCTTGATACAGGCCTTTCTATCATGATGTGTGAGGCGATGGACCTTTTGATAGAGGGAGCGGAAAAGCTGAGAACGGCGCTGAGGAACAGGGCTATCGAGCATAAATATACCCCTATGATGGGGAGGTCGCACGGAGTGCATGCCGAACCTACTTCTTTCGGTCTTAAAATGGCCCTTTTTTACAAAGAGGTGGAAAGGGACATAGTCCGTATGAAGAGTGCCAGGGACATCATAGCTTATGGGAAGATCTCCGGGTCCGTGGGGACTTTCGCGAACGTCGAGCCGTTCGTTGAGGAATATATATGCGAAAGACTTGGGTTAAGACCAGCCAGGGTATCGAGCCAGATATTGCAGCGCGACAGGCACGCCGAATATCTTACCACGATAGCTATAGTCGGGGCGACCCTGGAAAAGATCGCGCTGGAAGTGAGGGGCCTGCAAAAGACGGAGATCGGGGAGGTCCAGGAATATTTCGCGAAGGGACAGACAGGATCATCGAGCATGCCCCACAAGAAGAACCCCATAATATGTGAGAGGATAACCGGGCTTGCCAGGGTGCTAAGGGGCAACGCGCTGGCCGCCATAGAGAACGTGGCGTTATGGCATGAAAGGGATATATCACATTCTTCCGTGGAAAGGATCATAGTCCCGGATTCCACCATACTGTTGGACTATATGCTGGATAAGACTACCATGCTTGTCGAGAAATTGGTCGTTAACAAGGAAAAAATGCTTGAGAACATAGGCCAGACCAAGGGCATGATCTTTTCCCAACGGCTTATGCTGGAACTTATCAAGAGGGGGGCGACCAGGATGGAGGCCTATGATTTCGTACAGGCCCTGGCGCTCAGGTCCTACGAGACGGGAAAAGGGTTCAAGGAGCTGGCTGTTGGCAGCAAGGACTTCCAGAAATATATGACAAAAGAAGAGATATCGGATTGTTTCGAGCTGGACTATCATCTCCAGCATGTGGATCACGTATTCAAGAAAGCAGGGATCGAGGGATGAGAAGGAAGAAGCAGGTGACGTATAAGAGGTCGGGTGTTGATATAGACAGGGCTAACAAGCTTATCAAGAACATAAAAGGTCTCATCGATACCACCAGGGTGCGCGGGAGCATGGACTCTATCGGCGGTTTTGGCGCGTTCTTCGACCCGTCGAAGTACGGGATAAAGGACCCGCTCCTTGTCGCTTCTACCGACGGGGTGGGGACGAAGCTCAGGATAGCGCAAATAACCGGGGTACATGATACGATAGGTATCGACCTCGTGGCCATGTGTGTTAACGATACGCTTTGCTGTGGCGCGCGCCCGGTATTCTTCCTCGATTATTTCGCTACCGGCAAGCTTGAAGATACGATATGGACGGAAGTCGTAAAGGGCATAATAGACGGATGTCGCCAGGCGGGATGCGCCCTTCTGGGAGGGGAAACGGCAGAGATGCCGGGGATGTACGCGCGTGGTGAGTATGATCTTGCCGGGTTCACGGTCGGCATAGTGGACCGGAAAAAGCTGATAGACGGGAAAAAGACCAGGAAGGGTGATATCGTGCTTGGACTGGCGTCCAGCGGATTGCATTCCAACGGGTATTCGATGGTACGCAAGATATTCACTAAAAGTGAGATGAAAAAACACCGGAGATCATTGTTGGCGCCTACGGAAATATATGTGAGATCGTTCTTAGGGGTCCATTCGAAGTACGGGATAAAAGGGGCGGCGAATATCACGGGAGGCGGGTTCTATGACAATATCCCGCGTATGTTGCCTCGCGGGATGAAGGCCGTTATCACCATGGATACATGGGAGATGCCCGGGGTATTCGGGGAGATAAAGAAAAAGGCCGATATAACGGAAAGAGAAATGTACAGGACTTTCAATATGGGGATCGGCATGGCGCTGGTAATGTCCCCGAAGGACGCGAATGGGGCGAAGAGGATGTTCTGGGACAAGTTCGGGATAAAAAGCTGGATAATAGGGCACATTGATAAGGGACCCGGCGGAGTGGAACTTGTTAAATAGCCAGGCTATGGTGCTAATGAAGGGAAAGATCTGATGCGTATATTAGTAATAGGGTCCGGAGGAAGAGAACACGCTCTATGCTGGAAACTCAACGAAAGCCCCCGGGTGGAAAAGATATTCTGCGCTCCGGGGAACGGGGGAACTTCGGCCATAGCGACCAATGTGGAGATCGACCTTGACAGGCACGAGGACGTGGTCACTTTTTGCGTGGACAATAAAATAGACCTTGCGGTTGTTGGTCCGGAAGCGCCACTGGCGGTAGGTATGGCCGATCATTTTGAACGGGCGGGCATACCCGTTTTTGGCCCGGGATTCGCCGGAGCGCGTCTTGAGTCCAGCAAAGTGTTCGCCAAGGAGTTCATGGGCAGATACGATATCCCGACCGCCACGTTCCGTATATTCGACGATATCGCTAAAGCAAAAGAACACATTATTGAGTTCGGGAAGCCGGTGGTGGTAAAAGCCTATGGCCTGGCCGCGGGAAAGGGTGTTGTTGTCGCGCGGGATGAGGAAGAGGCGCTAAAGGCCGCGGAAGATATGCTGGTGAAAAAAGTGTTCGGGGCGGCCGGAAGCATGATCGTGGTCGAGGAATGCCTGGAGGGAGAAGAGGTCTCAATACTTGTCGTGACCGACGGGGAGAAGGTCATACCGCTGGCGTCCAGCCAGGACCACAAAAGGGTCGGAGAGGGCGATACCGGGCCAAATACCGGGGGTATGGGGGCATATTCACCCGCGCCGGTGATCGATGAGGACATGATGGAGACCATTATGGGGTCTATAATAAACCCGACCATTGAAGGCCTGCGTAACGACAAGATAGCATATAAAGGGGTACTTTATGCCGGTCTTATGATGACGAAGGACGGGCCCAAGGTCCTTGAATATAACGTGCGTTTTGGCGATCCGGAAACACAGGCGATACTTCCGCGCATGAGATCGGACCTTGCGGAATTGTTATACGCGGCCGCTAAAGGCGATCTTTCCGGGATCGAGGTCGAATGGGACGATGAGGATTGTGTGTGCGTTGTGCTCGCTTCTGGCGGATACCCGGGCAAATACGTCCCGGGGAAGGCCATAACGGGGATAAAAGAAGCCGAAAAGGAAGGGGCCATCGTTTTCCACGCGGGGACCAGGAGCGAGAACGGGATGGTCGTTACTTCCGGAGGACGTGTCCTGGACGTAGTGGCAAAGGGAAAAGGTATAAAAAAAGCGATAGATGGTGTTTACAGGGCTGTATCCAGGATCGGGTTCGAAGGGATGCATTACCGCAAAGATATAGCTTACAGGGCGGCCGGAAGGGCAAGATAAGGAGCGTAGCGTAATGAAAAAGAACAAGGCTATCGTGGGGATAATCATGGGAAGCGATTCTGATCTGCCGGTCATGAAGGAATCGGCCGACATGTTAAAAAAACTGGGTATAAGTTGCGATGTCAAGATATTGTCGGCCCACAGGACACCGGACGCGGCAGCTAAATTCGCCAGGAACGCGAGGAAGAACGGGATGAAGGTCATAATTGCCGGGGCTGGCGGGGCCGCCCATTTGGCCGGGATCACCGCCGCGCATACGACATTACCGGTCATAGGTGTTCCCATGGAGACCAGGCTTGACGGGGTGGATTCACTGCTTTCCACGGTACAGATGCCTGCTGGAGTGCCGGTCGCTACGGTAGCTATCGGGAAAGCGGGAGCGATAAACGCCGCGATACTGGCCGCCCAGATTATCGGGACCTCGTCCCAGACGGTGGCTTCAAGGCTGGACAGGTATAAGAAGGAACTTGTAAGGAAGGTCGAAGAGAAGAACAGAAAAATTAACCTTTAAAAGGAAGACCCGGCAAATGGGGAGTATAAAAAAAGTTCTTTTTGTGTGTACGGGGAATAGTTGTAGAAGCATAATGGCTGAAGGATATCTTGAGAAGGTATCCAGGGAAAGAGGGTTAGGGCTTGAAGTATGTTCCGCGGGAACGTGGGGCGTCGAGGGTGGTATGCCCAGCGAGGAGGCCATCGAGATACTTGAGGAAGAAGGAGTGGATACCGAAAAATACAGGTCCAAGGTCCTGACCAGTGGGATGATAAAGTGGGCGGACATCATACTGGTCATGGAGCCGGGACATAAAGAACAAGTGCTGGCTATAGAGCCGGAGGCCGGGAATAAGGTCCATTTACTGGGGGAGTTCACCGGCGACAAAGGCATACAGGACCCCATAGGCATGCCCGCAATAGTTTATGAAAAATGTTTCGCGGAGATAAAATCCGCCGTGGAAGGATTTGTAAAATGGCTGGAAAAAAAATAGTGATCGGTGCGGATCATGGAGGATACCTGGTAAAAGAACGGCTGAAAAAAGAGCTGGCAAGGTCCGGGTATAGTGTCATAGATGTTGGTGCGGGCGAGTGCGAGAGCGCCGACTATCCTGTTTACGGGTTCGAGGTAGCGCGGAACGTGTCTGCCGGAAAAGCCTCAAGGGGGATAGCCATATGTAAATCCGGCATAGGAATGTCCATAATAGCCAATAAACTGCCGGGCGTAAGGGCGGGAATGTGCACTTCTGTCGGGGATGCCGTATCCTCCCGGCAGCATAATGACGCGAACGTACTGGTGTTGGCGGCGGCAAAGAACGGCCCGGATGAGGCTGTCCGGATAATGAAAAGCTGGCTTAAGACGAGGTCCCTTAAAGGCAGGCATGCCAGGCGAGTTGAGCAGATAAAAGAGTATGAGAATAAAGTATTCAGGAAAAGAACCGCTTAATGAAGGAGAAAGACGGGCAATGAAGCATCTTAATAATACCGATCCAGAGATATTCCGAGCGATATTTGACGAGACAAGAAGGCAGGACGAAGGCATAGAACTTATCGCCAGCGAGAATTTCGCCAGCCGCGCGGTCATGGAAGCCGTTGGTTCCGCCATGACCAACAAATACGCTGAAGGATATCCGCATGCCCGGTATTACGGCGGGTGTGAACATGTTGATGTCGCCGAGGACCTTGCGATAGAGAGGGCGAAAAAACTTTTTGGCGCGGACCATGTCAACGTGCAGCCACATTCCGGTTCCCAGGCCAATATGGCGGTATATTTTTCCATGCTCAACATCGGGGACACGGTGCTTGCCATGGACCTTTCCTGCGGAGGGCATCTGACCCATGGCCACATAAAGAATTTCTCCGGTAAATATTTCAAGATAGTGCCTTATGGAGTGAACCGGGAGACGGAGCAGCTGGATTTCAATGAGATAAGGTCCAAGGCGCTGGAAACAAAGCCCAGGATGATCATAGCCGGGGCTTCAGCCTATCCGCGTATCATCGACTTCGCGAAATTCCGCGAAATATGCGACGAAGTGGGGGCGATACTCATGGTGGATATGGCCCATATAGCCGGGCTTGTGGCGACAGGACTTCATCCCAGTCCCGTTCCCGTATCGGAATTCGTTACCACGACCACGCATAAAACGCTCAGAGGGCCGCGGGGTGGAATGATCCTTTGCCGTGAGGAGTTCTCTAAAAAGATAAACTCGGAAGTCTTCCCCGGGATACAGGGCGGTCCGCTAATGCACGTAATAGCGGGAAAAGCGGTATCTTTCCTGGAGGCGTTAAAACCCGAATTCGCGGTATACCAGAAACAGATAATAATGAACGCCGCGAGGTTCGCCGAAGAGCTTACGAAAAAAGGCTACAGGGTCGTCTCGGGAGGCACGGACAACCATCTGATGTTGGTGGACCTTGCGGGAAAAGGTACTACCGGCAAAGAGGCGGAGATCGCGCTTGATAAGGCGGGGATCACGGTTAACAAGAACCTCATTCCATTTGACACGAAAAGCCCGTTCGTTACCAGCGGGATAAGGATAGGCACTCCCTCGGTCACTACGAGGGGCATGAAGGAAGAGGAGATGGCCCGGATAGTGGGATTTATCGATAAGGCGTTGAATTGTAGGCAGGATGACGGTAAACTCGCTTTAATAAAGAGTGAGGTCAGGGAATTCCTGAAGAGCTTCCCTCTTTACAAAGAGCTGATAGAAGGTTTAGGCGCGTTAAAGGTATAGGTGGACCAGCATGAAGCAAAAAACGAGCGTTACAGGGAAGGGTCCAAAAGCAGCCGGTGAACATGGAAAAAAAAGACCCTCGTGGGATGAATACTTCTTGAGCATAGCCGGGTTCGTGGCCACAAGGTCTACCTGCCTGCGAAGACAGGTCGGCGCGGTGGTAGTAAAGAATAAACAGATACTCGCGACCGGGTATAACGGGGCGCCTTCAGGGCTCCGTCATTGTGCCGAGATCGGATGTATGCGACAGGAATTGGGAGTCCCCTCCGGGGAGCGCCATGAGTTATGCCGAGCGCTTCACGCTGAACAGAACGCTTTTCTCCAGGCTGCCCGTCATGGGGTGAGCCTGGAAGGCGCGACCTTGTATATTACGAACCAGCCCTGCAGTATATGCGCGAAGATGATAATAAACGTTGGTATAGGGAAGATAGTGATAGAAGGGGATTATCCCGATGAGTTCGCCCGCCAGTTTATTCAAGAGTCGGGGATAGAAATGGTGGTGATGGGAAAATGAAATGTCCGTATTGCAAGAACATGGAAGACAAGGTAATAGACTCCCGGATGATAGGAGAGGGCCTCAGTATCCGCAGGAGAAGGGAATGCCTGGGATGCGGCAAAAGGTTCACTACATACGAATATGTCGAGAAAGCCCCGTTGATGGTCGTTAAGAGGGACGGTACGAGAAAAAGGTTCGACAGGGAAAAAATAAAATCCGGGATAATGAAGGCCTGTGAAAAGAGGCCTGTAAGTATGGACAAGATAGAGGAGCTTGTGGAAGAGATCGAGCGCGAAGTCCAGAAAAAAGCAGACCAGGAGATCAAGTCCACCGTTATCGGCAATATGGTAATGGAGAAGCTGTATGACCTGGATGAGGTGGCCTATGTGCGGTTCGCGTCAGTATATCGAAGGTTCAAGGACGTATCTCATTTCATGAAAGAGCTCGAGAAATTCCTCCAATAATATCAAGACATGGCAAAAAGGCCCGGATAACATCCGGGCCTTTTTTTATCAGTCTTAGAGTGTCCCTATAGGTTTTTTGACCTTAACTTTATCGGTTTGTTGCTTAAGCCACGTATCCATCGCGGCTATCTGTTTGTTGCTGAGGAGCTCGGTCCTGATAGTGTTCTTATCCTTTTCGAATTTTTCTGTTCCAGCCGGAAGAATCTCATCTATTCTGGCCAGCAGATAGCCTTTCTGGGTCCTGACGGGCGGCACAAAGGCGCCCGCTTGGCCTTCAAGTACGCGGAGCATAAGGTCTTTCGCCGGCCCGACATTCTCTATGTAATCCGTTGTGCCGATAGGACCGGTCCTTTCGACCGTTGTTCCGAGAGCGGCCGCGATAGCGTCCAGGTCATTTGTCCCCGTCGATAGCCCGGCAAAATATTCCCCGGCCTTTTGTTCCGCGAGCTTCATCTTTTTTTCCTCGGCAAGACGTGTCTTCACGAGGTCTTCGACCGTCTCAAAAGGTTTGACGCGCGCGGGATATTCCGCCATTTTACGTAAGATATAAACGTTTCCCTTAACGTCGCCCGTGGCGACAGGTGGGCTTACCTCGCCGGGAGAAAGAGAGAACGCTGTTTTGTAGAATTCAGGGGAAAAAGGTATCCCCGGGATCACGTCATTCTCTGAGAAAGCCCCCGTTGTGCCATGTTTAAGGCCGTTCTGTCCTGCCATGTCGGCCATGGAGGACGGGTCTTTGGCTATATTGCCGTACAGTGTCGACATGGTTCCCAGCGCTTCTGTTCTCGCGCCGGTATTGTCATAAGAAGCGGCAATATATTCCACGTTTATCCTGGCCGGCTCCATATAGGAAGCGGAGGTCCCTTCGTAATAAGTCCTGGCTTCCTGATCTGAAACAGATACATCTTTCGTGAACAGGTCGTCGCCTATGAACACGTAAGATATGATGGCCTTGTCATTAAGGGCCTTGAACCGGGCCATGATCTCCTCGTCCGTAACCGACACATCCTTGAGGATGTCCTGCCTGAGAGAGCGAACTTTGATGTTCTCGCGGACCAGTTCCTCGAAGCGTCGGGGATCCATCTGGAAAGAACTGCGCAATACGTAGTCATATACCTCGCGGTCAAAGGAACCGTTCCGATGGAAAAGGGGGTGAGAGGCAATGAAGCCAAGGATCGTGTTGTCGGGGGGATTGATCCCACGTTGCTCCGCTTCAGTGAGAAGGATAAGTCTTTCCCACGCCATCATGTTCATGACCGACTGGTTCTGCAGGAGTTCACGCATAGAACCCGCGTAATTGGGATCATAGAAAAAAAGCTGTACTTTTATGCCTTGCCTGCTGTCTTCCAGGTCGCCCGCGGATATGGCCCGGCCGCTTATCGTTCCTATAACGTCCGAACCGGTGTTCACGTTCACTCCCCAGAACAGGAATGCCGGGATTATGATGCACGAAAGGCCTATCAGTACACGTCTTGCGAATTTCCGACTTCGTAGAATATGCAGTACCATGGTATGCTCCCTCCTTATGGGCGGATGTTGATCTGATTTACCTTTCTATTATATGGCTTTTCGCCACAGGCACAAGATATTTGTATCGTAAAGCCCATAGGCTACTGGACGGTAACGGCACGATGTGGTAGACTAAACAAAACCGGAGGTAATTGGAGGATATGAACGTGGTGAGGGAAATAGCTGTATTCGGGAAAGCTTTGCATGACAACCGTATGGTCATAGGGGCCGGCGGGAACATCAGCGCGCGTGACGGGGAATTCCTTGTGATAAAGAAGCGGGGGGCGGATATGTCCCGGGGGAATAGGCATGATTATCTCAGGATAAGCTTCCCGGAAGCGGAAACTTACGCGATGAACCCTTTCAGCGGCGCGTATAGACGCGATCTCAGTTCCGAGACCCCCCTGCACATAGCTTGTTACAGGACCCGTACGGATATAGGGGCCGTAATGCATGTGCACGACCCGTTCATGGTGTCGGTGGCGGAAAAAGTAGCGCTTATCGGGGATATTTCTTACGAATTCGAATGCGTAATAGGGGGTAATGTTCCCCGTATCGAGTATATAAAACCGGGAACGGGAGCGCTGGCCGAAGCGGTATCTAACAAAATATCAAAAGGGGCGAACGCGGTCCTGTTAAGGAAGCATGGGGCGATAACCGTAGGTAAGGACCTGGAAGAGGCGTATTTACGGGTATTGGCACTCCACAGGGCCTGTATAGTGTGTTTAAATACTATATAACAGTATTAAGACCTCTCTCCAGAAGCCTGGATACCTATTTGCTTGACTATATATAGTTATTGATATACAATTTACGGGAAAATCAGACTTACCGTAATTTTGTCCACAGGGCATGAGACCCGCGTTCTTGCATGTTCAAGGCGCATAGAGGGTTTTGTGTCTTTGGACGCTGTTTTTTTCTGAAAAGAGGCAGGAATGGAAGAAAAAAAACTTCGTATGGGCATCCCGAAAGGGAGCTTACAGGATACGACAATAAGGCTGTTCGAAAAAGCCGGATACAAGATAAAAGTGGCGACCCGCTCATATTTTCCGCTGATAGACGACGAAGATATAGAAGTGGTGCTTTTCAGGGCACAAGAGATGTCCCGGTATGTCGAGGACGGCATAATCGATTGTGGTATTACCGGCAACGACTGGATAGAGGAGAATTCCTCGGAGATAGAAAGAGTGGCCGAGCTTGTTTACGCGAAGCAGAGCATGAAGCCTGTAAGGTGGGTGCTTGCCGTGCCGAATGAGTCCTCCGTAAGGTCCGTAAAGGACCTCGCGGGCAAGAAAATAGCTACTGAACTTGTGAAGGTGACGACAAGATACCTTGAGGCTCGCGGGGTCAAGGCGGAAGTGGAATTCAGCTGGGGGGCTACGGAGGTCAAGCCGAAAATGGGCATCGATGCCATAGTCGAGGTCACGGAAACAGGCAGCAGCCTGAAAGCCAACGGCCTGAGGATAGTAGAGACCGTATGCGAGTCCACCACACAGTTCATCGCGAATAAAGAAGCCTGGAAGGACCCCTGGAAGAGGGAGAGGATAGAGCGGATGATATTGCTCATTAAGGGCGCTATCCTGGCGGAAGGTAAGGTCGGGCTCAAGATGAACGCTAAGAAAGAGGATGTTGAGAAGATCATCCAGATACTTCCTTGCATGAAGGCCCCTACGGTGTCCAGATTGTTCGACGAAGCCTGGGTGGATATTGATACGGTCATAGATGAAGAGGATGTTAAGAGACTCATCCCCGAGCTGCGTAAGGCCGGGGCACAGGGGTTCATAGAATATCCACTTAACAAAGTGATATATTGACCAGTACCCGTTATTCGGGAAAAGATAAATAGATGGGAGGTGCTAAAGAATATGCCCTGCGGGAAAAAAAGAAAGATAAAAAAAGTAAAAAGACACAAACGCAAAAAAAGGATGAGAAGAGATCGGCACAAGAAGAGGAAGGTATGACGTTAAGGCGTTTTTCTATCTCGGCCGTTCTTTGCATAATATATCTTTTTGTCAGTTCATTGATAACAGCGGATAGATCAAAAGCGATGACCGTACAAAGAACGGACATCGATCTTTTGAGGAGGGCAGCGCCCGAGATCAGGGGCATGTCCGACGCGATAGCCCATTATACCATGGGTATAGTATGCGATAATTATGGGGACGCCAGCGGCGCTATGATCCACTACGAAAAAGCGCTGGCCAGCACACCCGATATATCGGAAATATACCTGAGGATAGGGGCGGACCAGCTGCTTCTGGGTAAGCTGGACAAAGCGGAAAGCTCATTGAAAAAAGCTACGGAGATAGCTCCGGCGCGTACCAAGGCATATGTTCTCCTGGCGGTCGTGTATACGGCTAGAGGGCAGTTCGATATGGCGGAGGCTATGCATGAGGAAGCCCTCAAGCATGATCCGGAAGACATGAAGATCCTTACGTTCCTTTCCGATATATTGGTCCTTCAGCAGAAACTGGACAAAGCCGCGGAAGTATACGAAAGGATATTACGTCTTCGCGGTAACGACGCGTTCCTGTATTTCAACCTTGGCCTGATATACAGCAAGTTGAACATCCTCGATAAGGCGGAAGCGAACCTGGAAAAAGCGGTTGAAATGGATAAGGGCTACACTGAGGCGCAACTTGTACTTGGCATACTATACGAAGTGGATGGCAAGTATGTGCAGGCGATCGAGCAATATAAAAAGGTCCAGGAGAACGACCCGGTGAATCAGGAGTCTTACGTACGTCTGGCGCAGTTGTATCACAGGATCGGCCAAACGGAAAAAGCTATTGAAGAAGGGTGTAAGCTTATGGTGCTTATACCCGGGGCGCCGGAACCGTATATCAGGAATTTCAGTATCTACCTTTCCGAGAAAGAGTACGATAAAGCTGAAAAGGTGTTGCGTTCAGCTCTCGAAAAAGGCATTGGGGACGGGATGATATTGGCCGGGTTGGGGTATGTGGAGACCGTCAGGGGAAGATACGCCGGAGCGGTGAATTACTATGAAGCGGCGTGTAAGAAGGAGCCGGACAACGAGAGATACAGGTTTTCCCTTGCCACGGTATACGACCAATCCGGGAACAAGAAAAAAGCGGAAGAGATCCTAGCGGACCTGGTCTCCAGGGGGACCGGCCTCCCTGAAGTATACAATTATCTTGGTTACATGTACGTTGAGGAAGGCAAGGAACTGGAAGAAGCCATGAGGCTGATCAAAAGGTCCCTTGAGATGGACCCGGAGAATGGCGCGTATATAGACAGCCTGGGGTGGGCGTATTTCAGGAAAGGGGAGCTGGTCAAGGCCAGGGAAGAACTGGAAAGGGCCGTAAAGTACCTGCCGGACGACTCGACGGTCAGGGAACATCTGGGCGATGTATATGCCGCTTGCGGGGAGCTGGACAAGGCTTCCGTAGAATGGAAGAAGGCCCTTGACCTGGGGCCGGATGACGAGGCGGAAAAGAAGATCAAGAAGGACCTGAAAAAAATCAAAAAAGGCGGACGCTAAAAAAGGGAAGGCAATGGAAAAAACAGAAGGTATCACCTCTTTGAAGAAAAAAGCCATGTCCATACGTAAAGACGTGCTCACAATGCTGCATGAGGCAGGCAGCGGACATACCGGCGGATCTTTGTCGGCGGTGGACATCATGGTGTATCTTTACGAACGCAGGATGAACGTGAGCCCGGAAAATTTCAGGGACAGGTCCCGGGATAAATTCATCCTGTCAAAGGGACACGGATGCCCCGCGTTATACGCTGTACTTGCCGATAAGGGTTTCTTTCCCAGGGAAGAGTTGTGGACATTAAGGAAATTCGGAAGCCGTCTCCAAGGGCATCCGCAGAAAGGGCTTCCCGGCGTCGAGATATCCAGCGGATCCCTGGGGCAGGGGTTGTCCGTAGCCACAGGCATGGCCCTGTCCGACAGGATGGACGGATTGGAGACCAGCATCTACTGTCTGATGGGCGATGGGGAAACGAATGAAGGCCAGGTATGGGAAGCGGCCATGACCGCGGCCCATTATCGCCTGGACAGGCTGTATGGGATAGTCGACCATAACAAGCTGCAGATAGACGGAAGATGCTGTGAAGTAAAAGAGCCCGGGGAATACGTGAAAAAATGGGAGAACTTCGGTTGGTATACTATCGAGACCAACGGACATGATTTCTCCGAGCTTGAAAAGGCATTCAGTGAGGCGGACAAGATAAAAGGCAGGCCGAAGATGATAGTAGCCCATACCGAAAAAGGCAAGGGCGTGTCATTTTTCGAGAATAAAGTCGAGTGGCATGGTGTCGCTCCGGGAAAAGATGACCTGGAAAAGGCCATAGCGGAACTAGAGATGTCAGTTAAGGACCTGGGGTAGACCTGGACCCCGATACGTAAAATCTCAAGGAGACCGACATGTTCAGCAGAAAAATGCAGATGTATATGAGGCAGTACAAGACGATCATCATCGTGACCGTTATTGTGATAATACTGCTTATACTTTCCGTTGTGGGGCTTATGTCCCTTGAGTCGTTCTACCGTAAAATGACGCTGGCGACGATGCCGGTACAGTTCATAATGGCGGGTATACACGCCGGGATATTCGTGTTCATGTATCTTACTTTTATGCGGGGAGGCTTTGCCAAACTGGATAAAGCGCCGATCAAGGGCAAGGATATAAGCATCACATGGGCCGATGTGATAGGCATGCAGGACGCGAAACAGGAGGCCTGGGAAGTGGTCCAGCTGATAAAGGACCGGGCGGATGTCAAGAAAATGGGGGGCAACGTTATCAAGGGTCTTCTTATGCTGGGACCTCCGGGATGTGGGAAGACATATATGGCAAAAGCCATAGCGACCGAGGCCAACATGCCGTTCATTTCCATGTCCGGGAGTGAATTCGTGGAAGTGTTCGTGGGTGTCGGATCTTCCCGTGTACGTAAACTTTTCAAGAAAGCCCGCGACCTGGCGTTCGGTTACGGCGGGTGCATCATCTTTATAGATGAGATCGACGCCATTGGGCGAGGCAGGACCTTCTCCCACATGGGCGGCCAGGAGACCAACAGTACTCTTAACCAGCTCCTTGCGGAAATGGACGGACTGAAGGGCAAGGAGGACAATATAGTCGTTATCGGAGCGTCGAATGCCCAGGAAGAACATCTTGACGCGGCTCTTCTAAGACCGGGCAGGTTCGACAGGAAACTTATCATACCGAAACCGTCGCAGGATGACCGGGAAGAGCTCTTTAAGTTCTATCTGGCCAAAGTCAAGGCAGAGGAAGGCCTGGATTACGCGCGCCTCGCCAGGAGGGCGGTGGGCAAAAGCCCGGCGGATATAGCTAACATAGTAAAAGAAGGGGCCTTGATCGCTACCCGTTCCAGGAAGGTGTCCATAGGGCAGAAAGAGCTCAGCGAAGCCTTTGAACGTGTCGACCTGGGCATCAAGCACAGGCTCACGGTCACGCCGAAAGAAAAAGAGATGACCGCCTATCATGAATCGGGACACCTGATCATAAACTACCTGAAAGCGCCGTCGAAAAGTGTATTCAAGGCAAGTATCATCCCGCGAAAAGGCACTTTGGGTGTAGTGTGGTCGCCCGAAAGAGAAGAGCTTCACTCCAAGAGCAAAGAGCAGCTCATGGAAGATATCATGATAAGCCTGGGCGGGTACGCGGCGGAAAAACTGAAGTTCAACACCAGTACGACAGGTGTTTCAAGCGACTTCTCGAAGGCTACACGCATAGCCCATGCCATGATATGGCAGTTGGGCATGGGGGCGAGCGGGTATATAGGGGACTATAGCATGCTCCAGACCGTATCAGGGGAGAGCGAGTTCAATCCGTTATCAGAGACAGTAAAAACAATATTGAACAACGATACGAATGCCCTGATAAAAGAATGTCTGGAAGAGGTTACAAAGACGCTTACCGATAAAAAAGAAGTACTGGACAGGTTCGCCCAGGAACTTTTGAAAAGGGAAGAGCTCGAATTTGACGAGATAGTCGCTATTTTTGACGAATACGGATATAAGGAAAATACGGGTCTGTAGCCTGGACGGGAGTACCAGATGCCGCTTGGAACGTTCAAAAGGACCGGGAAGATAATAGCCGCCCTGACATGTGTGGTCGTGGCGGTCATTGTCATGATGACCGGGTTGTCCGCCTGCGTTCCGTCATATCCCAAAGAAACGCTTGCGGAAGCCGTGAAGGAAGTATGCAAGGCGGAATATGACATGGATGTGGAAGTGACCCTTGTGGGGTCGACCATCGGGATATATTATCCGATGAACGGCCTTCTCGACGCCGGGCTGGGAATAAGCGAGAGCGCGTGGGACACCATAAGCAATCTTCTCCTTATAGCTTCACGAGTAGTGCTCAGTACGGACGCGGACATAAAGTTCTATTGCGTCATTACCCAGGACGAGAAACTTCCTGAGCTACAGGTGGTCATAATCAAATATGTCGAGGATGTCAAAAAAGGCATGTACCAGCATATCTCCAGGGGCGAGTCTTTCAAGCGGACGCTTTTCAGCATAAATCTTACGCCCCAGGCCCGGAAGGAACGATCGGTGGAACAGGTGTTCGACAGGTTGAACCTGGATGACGGCACCCGCAGGAACGTGTTGGACGAGTTCTTCAGGAGCGCTCCGACCAAATTAAGCGATATCGGGTATTGGAAAGGGCATTTCTATCTTAAGGACATCAACATGGAAGAATTCCTGGCCGCCCAGATCGAGAACAGGCTGAAACTGGACTTCCGCGGAGATAAGAAACTAATGGAACTTTTCGAATACAGGTCCTCTGAAAGCGAATTCGAAAAAGAGGACGACGCGCGGTATTTCTACGTAAAGTTCAAGATAGCGGACGTCAAGGAAGAGGCCGGTGAGGGCGTAAGGGAAATGAACGTTCTTAAGGTCCAGGAGATATTGAAGGTAGCCAATGAAGTGGTGTGTGGATACCGGTTCAAGGATTTTGATTACCTGATAATGGACGATCAGCTGGAGAATTCAAGATTGAAGGTAAAAGGCGTGGATGTATATGATTTTGATCAGAGTAAGGCTGCTGTTGTCGATATAGTCAATGCGCCTGGTGGATATTTCTGACATCGGCAACGATCGTAAAAGAGAAAACAAGGAGAAGCTGGGATGGCCGAGGTGAAAGTCAAGATGGAAGCTACAAGGGATGGGTTCGGTAAGGCTTTGGTCGCGTTAGGTGAGCGGGACAAGAATGTGGTCGTCCTGTCAGCTGACCTTACGGAGTCTGTAAGGGCTAACTGGTTCAAGGACAAGTTCCCGGAACGTTTTGTGAGCCACGGTGTGGCGGAACAGGACATGATATGCGCGGCGGCAGGATTCGCCCTTTCCGGTAAAATACCATTCGCGTGTACGTTCGGTGCCTTCGCCAGCGGGCGTGCCTGGGACCAGGTACGCGTATCGGTGGCTTATATGAACCTTAACGTGAACATAGCTGGAAGTCATGGTGGTATATCCGTCGGCGAGGATGGAGCTACACATCAGGCCCTGGAAGAGATAGCCCTTATGAGGATAATCCCCAATATGACAGTAGTGGTCCCCGCGGATGGCAGGGAAGCTTTTGAGGCTACCGTCCAGGCGGCTGCTATACCCGGTCCGGTATATTTAAGGCTGGGTCGGGCCAAAGTCCCGTACATAGAGAACGAGGGGACGTTCACGATCGGGAAAGCCAATGTGCTGACAGAAGGCGATGACGTGGCGATAATAGCTTGTGGCCATCTTGTTCATCCCGCGCTCCAGGCCGCAAAGACATTGGAAGCGCAGCATATAAATGCTATGGTCGTTAACCTGCATACGATAAAGCCCATGGATAGGGACGCGGTGATAAATGCCGCTAAAAGGACAGGTGCGGTACTTACGGTGGAAGAACATACGGTCTTCGGTGGGATGGGAAGTGCCGTGGCCGAGGTACTGGTACAGGAAGTCCCGGTGCCTATGAAGATGATGGGCATTAACGATAAATTCGGCCAGAGTGGCAGCCCCGAAGAACTTTACTCGTATTTCGGATTAACGGAAAGCGATATAGTCAGGGAAGCCGGTATGCTCGTAAAGAGGAAACAGGCCAGATAGTTTTCGCTATAGGCCTTTACGCGTGTTGCCGGGGAGACCAACATGGATATCACTGCGCCAGCTAAGGTCAATCTTTATCTTAAAGTAGTCGGTAAGAGGGAAGACGGCTATCATGAGATAGAGACCGTATTCGAGAAGATATCATTATCCGATGAACTTTCGGTCCAGCCAACCCGCACGAGGAATAGAATAACCTGCAACGACCCGGAAGTCCCTACAGGTGAAGGTCTGTTAAGCCGGACCATCTCAGAGTTCAATAGCCGTATAGACGCGGACTATAAGTTCAAGGTCCACCTCAACAAAAAAATACCAATAAGCGCTGGTCTGGGGGGAGGATCGAGCGACGCGGCTGCCCTTCTTAAGGCGGTCAACCACCTGGCCGGCAATCCATTGAATTCGAACGAACTTATGGAAATAGGGGCGCTCTTGGGGTCAGATGTCCCGTTCTTCCTCCAGGAATCAGCTTTTGCTTATGCTGAGGGCCGGGGTGAAGTGATCTCCCCGATGGGGTCCAGCGCCGAGATCAACCACATCATAATTAATCCACCTTTTGGTATTTCAACAAAAAGTGTGTATTCAAGGGTATCTTCTTTAAGCTTGACAAAAGAAAAAGGGGTTGATAAACTATTCACCGCTTTTTTAAGAGAGAAAAATATTTTGAGTATTGCGGAAAATCTCCATAACGATTTGCAGGCAATAGTATTACGAGATTTTCCAGAGATAAGTGAGCTGCTGACTGAACTTAAGAGATCCGGAGCAAAAGGCGAGCTTTTGTCCGGGAGTGGGTCCAGTGTGTTCGGTATTTTTGAGCCGGAACTCGTTCCCGAGGCCAGAGAACGCCTCGTCCGTATTTTTCCGGAAGAGCGAGGTTGGAAGATATTCGCTGTCAATACTTTCGACGGTGAATAAGTAGCAATACTCGGATAGGGCGCATCTTAAGAAAGGAGAAAGGGATGAAGATCACGGAGGTAAGGATATTCCCCACGGAAAGCAAAGACGGCAAGCTGAAGGCCTTTGCGACAATGACATTCGATGACTGGTTCGTTGTGCGCAACATCAAGGTCATTCAGGGCAATAGCGGGCTTTTTGTGGCCATGCCCTCAAGGAAGGCCATGGATTCCTGCCCTAAATGTCGCACCAAGAACGTAGTGGGCAGTAAATATTGTAACCAATGTGGGTCCGATCTTCCCCCGCAGCGAACGGACGAACAGCAGGATACGCAGGGTAACCATATGGATATCGCGCATCCCATAACCCAGGAATGCAGGGTATATATACAGGAAAAGATATTGGAAGCTTATAACAGGGAAAAAGGCGCGCCGGCCCAGGAAATGGCGGTAAAGGCCGACCCGGTACCCGTAGAGAAAGCCTCCGCGCCGGTACAGGAACCAATACCGGAAAGTCCGGCTCCCGCGAAAAAAGAAGAGAGCGGTATAGGGGCCTCTGGCATAGAAGAGGCGAACGACATCGAGCTCTGATCGGCAGGAACGGGTCGTAAAGTATCATTCAGGATCAAGAGCGGGGCTACTTTAAGATCGTTGGATGGCGGGTAGTGTAATGGTAGCACCGCAGCTTTTGGAGCTGCTTGTCAAGGTTCGAATCCTTGCCCGCCAGCCAATTTTCTGGTTCGCACGGCACAACTAAAGCGATCAGAGCAAAATGGGGAAACAGAACGTGGGAAGGGACAGGGACCACGTTTTTATTGATATTTGGAAGAATGACCGGAATGAAAAAAACTATCGCTATCGTTCTTGCTGCAGGGTTGGGCACGCGGATGAACTCCGACTTGCCCAAGGTGCTACATAAAGTGGGAGCCCGTTCCATATTATCCAGGATAGTGGATAGCCTTAAGGAAGCCGGAATAGAAGATATCCTGATAGTAGTTGGCTTCGGGGCAGAGGCCGTAAAAAAGGAATTTTCAGGCCAGGCAAGGTTCGTTCATCAGGTCGAGCTTCTTGGCAGCGGTGACGCTCTTAAGGCGGCGGCTGGGGAAATAGAAGCTTCAGGGGCCGAGAAAGTGGTAGTGGCGTGCGGAGATACGCCGCTGATAAGTTCCGCGACATACCGTGAGTTAAGGGATATGTCCGAAGCATCCGGGGCCAGTTGCGCGGTGCTGACCGCCGAAGTAGGTGACCCGACCGGTTACGGCAGGATAGTGAGGAATGGGACCGGACATGTGGTCAGGATAGTGGAAGAGAAAGATGCCGGGCCCGCGGAGAAGGACATTAAGGAGATAAATTCCGGCACATACTGTTTTGGTGTGGAAGATCTTTTGCGGTTCATAGGAGAGATAAAGCGGAACGAAAAGAAAAAAGAGTTCTATCTTACCGACATCGTGGATATACTTGTGTCCAAAGGCAGGAAGGTGGTTGCCGGGACATGCACCGAACGGGAGATAGCGGGAGTGAACTCAAGGAAAGATATAGCGGCTGTGAACAAGGTGATCAACGATAAAAAAATAAATGAATTAATGGCTTCCGGGGTCACCATAACGGACCCGGGAACGACAAGCATTGACGAGACGGCGGTCATAGGCCGGGATACCGTCATATACCCCAACACGGTGATAGAGAAAGACGTAAGGATCGGCGGGCGATGCAGTATAGGTCCTTTCGCGAGGTTGCGTCCTGGGACGGATGTTTCCGACAATGTCGAGATAGGTAACTTTGTTGAGATATGCAGGACAAGCATTGCTTCCGGGACAAAGGTCAAACATCATACTTATCTGGGAGACACGAGGGTTGGCAGCGATGTTAACATAGGAGCTGGTACCATAACGGCGAACTATGACGGCGGAAAGAAGAATATTACCGAGATCGGGGACGGGGCCTTTATCGGGGTGGGAGCCATTCTTATCGCGCCCGTTAAAGTGGGAGCGGGATCCATTGTAGGCGCTGGTAGTGTCGTGACCAAAGGCAGGAACGTGGCTCCGGGTGAAACTGTAGCGGGAGTTCCCGCAAGAAAGCTGAAAACGGAAAAAGGGGCATGAAATGGATAAGGTAAAGATCTTTACCGGGAACGGCAATCCCGAGCTGGCGAAGAAAATATGTAAGAGCCTCAATCTTAAGCTTGGGGATTCCGAGGTGATACGTTTTTCCGACGGGGAGACCAGGGTCAAGATAAAAGATAACGTCCGCGGTGCCGATGTTTTTGTCGTCCAGCCTACGTGCTATCCCGCGAACGAGAATCTTATGGAGCTTCTCATAATGATCGACGCGTTGAGAAGGTCCTCGGCCAAGCGTATAACGGCGGTACTTCCGTATTTCGGGTATGCCCGCCAGGACAGGAAAGACCAGCCCAGGGTCCCGATAACGGCGAAGCTGGTAGCCAATCTTCTGACCCGCGCGGGAGCGAACCGCATCATAACCATAGACCTGCATGCCGGGCAGATACAGGGCTTTTTCGATATCCCGCTGGACCATCTATATGCTGTAAGTATATTCGCGGAATATTTCAAAAAGAAAAAGATCACGGATATAGTTGTTGTCTCCCCCGATGTTGGAGGGATAAAGATGGCGCGGGCTTACGCTAAACGTTTTGACGCGGGGCTGGCAATAGTGGACAAGAGGCGCATAAGCGATGTAAAGGCCGAGGTCATGCATATCATGGGCGATGTTCAGGGGAAGAATGTTATACTTGTGGACGACATCGTAGCTACGGCGGGAAGCCTTACTGAGGCGGCCGCGGCCCTGAAAAAGAACGGCGCGAAGGACATATATGTCGCGGTAACACATGCCGTTCTGTGTGGTCCGGCCATGGAAAGGCTTAAAGGAGCCCCGATAAAAGAATTCGTGGTAACGGATACCATACCGCTCCCGCTGGAGAAGAAAATGAAGAACATAAAACAGCTTTCTGTCGCCCAGCTTCTTGGAGAGGCGATACGGCGTATCAGGAAGGAACAGTCGATAAGCGCGTTATTCGAGTAAAAATATCCGCGTATCCGTCCGGGGAAGGCCCCTGATGGACGCGGCAAGGAAGAGGAGAGATGAGATGGAAAAAATAATGTTGAAAGCTGAGATACGGGAAGAATTGGGGAAAAGCGCGGCGCATCATGTCAGGAAGGAAGGGAAGGTCCCCGCTGTCATATACAAGGACGGGCAGGTTGGAGTGAACGTTCAAGTGGACAACAGGGCATTGTGGCATGCCGTACACACGGAAGCCGGTGAGAACGCCATAATCACATTGAACATATCCGGGAATGGCGCGCCGGAAAGTAAAACTGTTATTGTGCAGGACATCCAGACGGATCCCCTTAACGATACGTTCGTGCACGTGGACTTTCACGAGATATCGCTTACCGAAAAGATCAAGGTCAACATCCCGGTCGCCGTTAAGGGCGAATCGGTAGGGGTAAAGGACGAAGATGGTGTCCTGACCCAGACGATATGGGAGATCGAGGTGGAATGTCTGCCAACGGATATTCCTGAGCACATAAACATTGACGTGACCGGACTTGCCATGGGGGACGCGATACATGTATCCGATGTACCGCCTATACCCGGTGTCAAGATACTGGAGGACCCGGAAACGGTCATAGTGTCAGTGCATCACCATGAGGCGGAGCCGGAAGAAGAAGCGGCCACGACCGTTGAAGGGGAAGAGCCCGAGCTTATAAAGAAGGGTAAGAAGGAAGAAGAAGGGGCTGAGGGAGAAGAACCTGCCGAATAGATCGGGATACGCGCAAGCGGGCCTTGCCGGAGGACCCGGGCAGGAAAAGGTGGATACAGGATGAAGATTGTTGTGGGGCTCGGGAATCCCGGATTACGCTACAGGAATACTCGCCATAACGCCGGGTTCATGGTGGTGGAGAAAGTAGCCGCTAAACATGGGCTTAAGATCAAAAAGAAAGGCTTTGGCGGGGCGTACGGAGCGGGCAGGGTATGTGATGCTGAAGTGATGTTCTTTGAACCGCTAACATATATGAATCTTTCAGGGGAAGCTGTATCAGCTGTTTGTTCCGCAAAGCTCGAAGATCCAAAAGAGCTCCTGGTAGTAAGTGATGATTTTAATATCCCGTTTGGCAGTATACGTTTACGCTCCAGTGGATCTGCCGGAGGGCATAACGGGCTCAGGTCGATAATCGAGCATATGGGGGAAGGCTTTGCCCGGTTAAGGGTTGGGATAGGAAGTAATATGCCGCCCGAAGGGGATATGTCCGGTTTTGTGCTATCCAGATTTTCGAAAGAAGAGAGAGGGCAGCTTGATACCATTCTGGACGAGTCCGTAGAAAAAGTGGAATTATGGCTAAAAAAAGGTGTTTTACCCTCCGCTTGACAGGGATAGGACCTCCACGGTAGTCGTGATAAAACCACTTGATTATAAAGCTGATATGTGTTAATATTCTGGTCGTATATTATATTATAGATAACTATAACAGGGAAAGAGCTGACAACAATATGGAAAACAAAATATCGTATTCGGGACTGTTTATCGTAACACCGGAAAAAGAGGAAGCGATAGACGAGATAAAAGGATGTATAACCTCAATTATCACCGAAAATTCCGGCAACATAGTGAAGGAAAATATGATGGGGAAGAGGACTCTTGCCTATCCTATTAAGAAAAAAGCGACCGGTATTTACTACGAGGTCACCTTTACTGCCCCTCCGGAATCGGTAGGTGATATGATGCGTCTTTTCCGTATAAACACGGATATATTGAGGACGCTTATTGAGAAGAATGTATAAGGGATAAGGGCTCGCATCCCGTGCCCGTCCGGGAAGGAAAAGGATAATGGCCGCCAGTTTGAACAAGGTATTTCTTATGGGGAACCTTACCAGGGACCCCGAGATAAGGTATATACCGAGCGGTACGGCTGTAGCGAATTTCACCGTAGCGGTGAACCGTCCATACAAGGACACGACCGGGGAGAAGAAGGACGAAGTATCCTTCATAAGGGTCGTGGTGTGGGGGAAAATGGCGGAGATATGCGGGGAATACCTGACGAAAGGTAGGCCGGTCCTGGTAGAGGGCCGGTTGAAGTCCCGGACATGGGAAGCCCAGGACGGGCAAAAAAGGAGTTCCATGGACGTTGTGGCCACGAGTGTACAGTTCCTGGGAGGCAAGGGAGACAGGACGCCTTCTGCCGGGGGGAAGAAAGATGTTGGGGCAGGGGCTTCTCGGGACGACGACCAGGGTTACGGAGAAGTGGAATCTATCGATGTTGATCAAGGCGCGATGGATAATGAAGTGCCGTTTTAAAAAAATCATGAACAGGAGAGATAAATAGTGAAGAAGACCAATACCGACAGGAACGAAAAAGGGGACAGGAACGAAAGACGGACAAAAAAAGGGCCAAGGATATTCAAGAAAAGACCCTGCCGTCTCTGTAAGGACAAGATAGACAAGGTCGACTACAAGAACGTGGAGTTCCTTGAAAGATTCATCTCGGACAGAGGACGGATCATCTCTTCGAGAATAAGCGGGAACTGCGCGAAACACCAGAGGGTGGTGTCGAACGCCATAAAAAAATCCAGGGCAGCGGCGCTTTTACCGTTCGTAAAGGTCAAAGACGGGCTGCAGAGAAGAAGACCAAGGAGAGAAGAGTGAAAGTAATTTTGATCAAAGACGTAGAAAGTCTCGGCCAGATAGGCGACGAGATGGAGGTCAAGGACGGTTACGCGAGGAATTACCTGATACCCAATAAATTCGTCATAGAGGCCACTCCGGGGGCCGTGAGCATCCTCGAACAGAAGAAACGCCAGAAGGAACGTCGCGAAAGAAAGCTCATGGAAGCGGCCGGGCAGCTTGCCGAGAAGATAGCAGCGCTGTCGATAACGGTGTCTATGGAAGCTGGGGAAGAGGATAAATTGTTCGGAGCCGTGACTTCCGAAGTGATAGCGGAGTATCTGGCGGCCGAGGGCATCGAGATCGACAAGAAAAAGATAGTTCTGGACGACCCTATAAAGGCTTTAGGCGTATACAACGTGGAAATAAAACTGCATCCTGAGGTCAAGGCCCAAGCCAGGGTTTGGGTAGTTAAGAAGTAATTATCTCATTCCTGAAAAATAGAAATGATCCCGAAGACTATTGTCGAAAAAGTACCTCCTCAGAACGTTGAAGCCGAGATAGCGGTCCTTGGATCAATGCTTATCGACCGGGACGCGATATCCAGGGCCGTTGAGTTCATCGGGGAGGCGTCCTTCTACTTGGAGGCCCACAAAAGGGTCTTTTCCTCCATCGTTAAGCTATATGATTCGAACAACGCGGTCGATATAGTTACTCTTACCGAGGAACTGCAGAAAAAGAACCACCTGGACGGTATCGGCGGACCCGCGTATATTTCCAGTCTAGCGAACAGTATCCCGACAGCGGCTAATGTAGAACATTACGCCAAGATAGTCAGGGACAAGCATCTTTTAAGAAAGCTCATAAATACGGCAACGCAGATCGTCACGGAAGGGTATGATCCCTCGAACGAAGTTGACGACCTTCTCGACAAGGCTGAAAAGCTCATATTCGATATCACCTCGAACCAGCGTGGTGAGATGAGCGTGCTCCAGATGAAGGATATAGTCAAGGATACCATCGAGACCATAGATAATCTCTACCAGCGCAAAGAGAACATCACCGGCATACCCACGGGTTTTCATGATCTTGATGTGAAGCTCGCGGGACTCCAGAAATCAGATCTTATAGTGCTGGCGGGCCGTCCATCCATGGGGAAAAGCGCGCTGGCTCTTTCCATACTGGAATACGCAGGTGTAGTAGCCCAGGTGCCGTCCGCATACTTCAGCCTTGAAATGTCGAAAGAACAGCTTGCCCAGAGAATGCTGTGTTCCATTGCCGGGGTGAACGCCCATAAGGTCAGGACAGGGTTCTTTTCCCAGAACGAATGGCCTAAGCTGGTTGACGCGGCCGGCAAACTGTCGGAATCACCGATATATATAGACGATACCCCGGGCATCTCCGCGCTTGAACTCAGGGCCAAGGCGCGCAGGCTCAAATCCAGGTACAATATACAGCTCCTGATCATCGACTATATACAGCTCATGAAAGGGGCCTCCAACATAGAGAATCGCCAGCAGGAAATATCGGACATATCAAGGTCGATGAAAGCTCTCGCGAGGGAGCTCGACATACCGATCATAGGGATAAGCCAGCTGTCGCGCGCGGTGGAGCAAAGGGCTGACCACAGGCCGATGTTGTCGGACCTCCGGGAGTCCGGAGCCATCGAGCAGGACGCTGATGTCGTTATGTTGCTTCTGAGGGAAGAATACTATGCGCCTACGGAGGAAAATAAGGGTAAAGCGGAAGTGATAATCGCCAAACAAAGGCACGGCCCAGTGGGAAGCGTTATGCTGGCATTTCTGCCGGAATTCACGAAATTCGGTAATTTATCAAGAATAGAAGAGGAAGAAGGTTTCTGATGAAAAAGATGTTCGCAGCAATACTTGTGGTCTTGTCATTCCTTGTTGCCTTTTGTCTGCCATCCGCGGAACTCGCGCAAGCCCAGACCGGGAGCGCTAAAAAGATCTCGGATATCAAGATCAAAGGGAATAAAGCGGTAAGCACCGCGACCATAATGAACAAGTTGAAGATAAAACCAGGTGATGCTTTCGAAGAGCTGGCGCTTAACAACGAAATAAAAAGGTTGTACGCCACTGGATTCTTCAGCGATGTTTTCGTTGAAACGGATGACAGGGAAGAAGGCGTGCTCGTGATCTTCACCGTGATGGAAAAACCGACCATAAGCGGGATAAAGTTCAGCGGCAACGGGCGTATAGCCGCCGCGAAACTCATGAAAAAGATACAGGTAAAAGAAGGCGACCTTCTTGACTTCAATATGCTGGGCCAGGACGTCATCAACATCAGGACGAACTATACCGAGCAGGGGTATAGCAACGCGCAGGTAGATTACAGGATAGAGACGGATCCCGATACGGGCGCGGCCGTAGTGGTATTTGTCATAGATGAAGGTATGCCGTTCAAGATAAGGAAGATCGGTTTCGAAGGCAACAAAAGTGTTAAAACAAGCGAACTATTGAGTTACATGTCCACTAAAACGGCATGGTGGTTCATACGTAAGGGGGCGTTCGACGAGGACGTGTTCAAGGAAGACCAGGAGAGGATACAGTCGGTATACCGCAGCAAGGGTTTTCTCGATGCCAAGGTGACAAGCCGGGTGGAATACTCGGAAGACGGGAAGAGCATATACCTGACCGTTATCGTGGATGAGGGCAAACAGTATTATGTAGGCGACCTGAAGCTGGTGGGTACGCTCGCTTTTCCGGAAGAAGATGTAATGGCGACATTGAAGATGAAGCCGGGAGACGCGTTCGATTATAAGCTCATAAAAGAGGATATGGATAACATAAGGGCCTTCTATTTCGACAGGGGATACATGAACGCGGAAGTGGACCTGCAGAACAAGTATAATCCCGTTACCGACAAGATGGACCTTATCTACAAGATAACGGCGCACGAAGAGGTGTATGTCGGAAAGGTCAACGTATTGGGCAATACGAAGACAAGGGATAAGGTCATACGCAGGGAGCTCAGGGTATATCCAGGAGAAATGTACAATGGTGAAAGACTAAAGACAAGTAAGGAGAGGATATATAACCTGGGATTTTTCGAGGATGTTTACCTGGAGACCGTGCCTACGGACAAAAGTAACGTTAAGGACCTGGATATTACGGTGAAGGAGACCAAGACCGGCGAGCTTTCTTTCGGTGGCGGATTCAGCTCGGTCGACGCCTTCATTGGCTTTGCGCAGATACGGCAGAGGAATTTCGATATACTTAACTTCCCGAGCTTTACCGGTGGTGGACAGGACCTTACCATAAGGGGGGAGATAGGCAGCACCAGGACCAATTATCTCCTTAGCTGGACGGACCCGTGGATATTCGATCTTCCTTATCTTTTCGGGTTCGATCTCTACCGTACCGAATACGACAAATCAGGTCTTTCCGGGTATGACTATTACGAGAGGCGTACGGGGGGGTCTTTAAGGCTGGGGAAGGACATAACGGATAACCTGGCTACGGGACTCGTATATAACCTGGAAGAGGTCAAATTGACGGATATACCGGATGACGCCTCAGCGGATCTCCAGGCAGAAGCCGGGACCAACACCCTGAGCCGCGTTACCTGGAATCTTACTTATGATACCCGTGACAATAAATTCTCTCCGACAAAAGGTATCGTTACGGGTATGTCGCTCGAGAATGTCGGGGGTTTTATAGGCGGGGACAAGGATTTCGTCAAAGGAACGGTCTTCCTGACATATTATCGCACTATAATCGAAGAGGTGGTCCTCGAACTTAAGGGTCGCGGTGGTATGGCTGAGCCTTATGACGATACGGACAAGATACCGATATATGAAAGGTTCTTCGCGGGTGGCGCCACTACCATAAGAGGTTATAAACAAAGATCTGTTGGACCGCGGGACTCCAGGGACGGGGCTATCGCTATAGGAGGCGATTCTATGGTTATCGGTAACGCTGAACTCGCGTTCCCGCTGTATAAACAGCTTTTAAGGGGAGCTGTTTTCTATGATGTGGGCGCGGTACACACGAAAGCGGAAGATATCTTTGAAACATCGGGATATGTGATGGGCGCGGGCGTAGGAGTAAGGGTAAAAACGCCGATAGGTCCGGTAAAACTGGATTATGGTTATCCCTTAAGCGATAACCATGATGATAAGAAGGAAGGACAGTTCTATTTTAGTGTAAGCCATGGGTTCTGATCCGAACGGAAGTGTTCTTAACAACGGAAGGAGAGAGATATGACGGGGCAGATGATAAAATATTGTGTGAAAGTAGTAACAGTAGTTACAGTTTTGGCTGTTTGCGCGGGGCCGTTAGCTTTCGCGGAAGGGAAAATAGGTTATGTCGATCTTAGAAAGGCTTTTTATGAATATGAGAAAGCCAACTCACTTGACAAGCAGCTCACAGACCTTACGGAAAAACGCCAGAACGAGAGAAAGACCAAGATAGACGCGATCACCAAGCTGAGGGAAGAGGCCGAACTCCTGAGCCCGGAAGCAAAAAGCAAGAAACAGACCGAGATCGATCTCAAGTTGGTACAGCTTCAGGAATTTGATAGAGAGGCCAGGCAGGAACTTCTCACGAAAAAGAACGATATGTTCAAAGAGGTAATAACCGACATACAGAACGTAGTGGATGATTTCGGTAAAAAAGGCGACTATGATTATATCCTTGATTCAAGGAATATCATGTTCTCAAAGCCCGAATTCGATATGACGGACCAGGTCATAAAACAGCTTAACAAAAAGTGATCCATCTGAGTATATTCCCGGGGGCGGGTATCGACACCTTGCAGAAAGAAGGACGATACTGCCCCCGGACCGTTTAGGGGAGATATGTGAAATGTCGAGACAGGCGACCATAGAAAGGGATGTCAGTTTTTCCGGGATCTCCCTGCAGGAAGGGAAAAAGGTCGAGATCATCTGCAGGCCAGCCCCGGCCGGGACGGGTATAGTCTTTATCCGGACCGACATAGGCCCTGATGCCCGGATCCCCCTGAACGAGAAGACGATATCCACCGGACCCGACAGGAGGACCACGCTAAGTGTTCCCGGCGCGGAAGTTCAGACCATCGAACATTTCATGTCAGTATTATGGTGCCTTTCCATCGATAATATATATGTAGAGCTTAACGCGGAGGAGATGCCGGCCATGGATGGCAGCGCCGGCGGGTTTCTTGAGGTGCTGAGACCGGCTGGTAGGAAAGAACAGGACCGGCCACGACGGATCATCGAGATAAACAAGGAATTCCGGGTCGAAAAGAACGGGGCTTATGTGGCGGTGTATCCGGCGGAAGGGTTCGTAGTCTCATATTCCATAGACTATGGAATACCCTCTATCCCTTCCGAAAAGATGGAAGTCGAACTTTCTCCGTCCGTGTTCGAGAAAGAAATACTGCCGGCCAGGACCTTTTGTCTCAAGGAAGAGGCGGAAATGCTCCTCAAGGCGGGACTCGGCAAAGGGGCGACGTTCGAGAATACACTTGTAATGGCCGCGGACGGGCCTGTTGATACAAAGCTAAGGTTCAGCAATGAGCCTTTAAGGCATAAGATGCTTGATCTTGTCGGGGACCTGTACCTTACAGGACGTCCGCTAAAGGGCAGGATCGAAGCCGTAAGGTCGGGACACAGGCTTAACGCTGAAATGGTCCGATATCTGTACCGGGAATATAACGCGCAATGAACCATATTGAATAGGAGAGGGATAATGGAAAAAAAGGTATTGGATGTAAAGAAGATCATGTCATTTATACCGCACAGATACCCGTTCCTTCTGGTCGACCGGGTCATCGATTACGAAAAGGACAAGTGGATCACGGCTATAAAGAACGTGACCATCAACGAGTCTTTTTTTCAGGGACATTTCCCGGGCGAGCCGATAATGCCGGGTGTGTTGCAGATCGAAGCTTTGGCACAGGTTGGCGGCATACTGGCGTTGATGTCCGACGATGAAAGTGATACTTCCGAAAAACTGGCCTTTTTCATGACGATCAATAACGCTAAGTTCAGAAAACCTGTGGTGCCCGGAGACCAGCTCACCATGAAGGTGGAGATAGTCAAAAGGGTGAGAAAGAACATAGTGCAGACCCACGGTAAGGTGCTGGTGGATGACACGGTAACATGTGAAGCCGACCTTATGTTCAGCATTTTCGACAAAAAATAAAGGACAGCTGGAATGGATAAGATCGGTATAATAGCCGGTAAAGGCGCTCTCCCCATGGAATTCCTGGATGAAGCGCGGCAGGATGGCCGGAAAATAACGGTCTTTGCACTGCAAGGCATCACGGATAAGACGATCACGGAGCATGCTGAAAAAGTGTATTGGCTAAAAGTGGGTGAATTCAAGAAATTCGCGTTCCTTTTGATACGGGACAGGATCAAACAGCTTGCTCTTCTTGGTAAGGTGGATAAGTCCATACTTTACCGCGAGCACGGACAGGATGACGAATACAGGAAAAGCTATGCCCGTATAGGGGACACCAAGGATTACTCCATACTGCAGGAGGTCACGCGAAGACTGGGCTTTATCGGGGTAAGCGTGATGGATAGCACGGTATATCTTAAACATTTGCTGCCCGAAAAAGGGTTTCTTGGAAGTGTAAGGCCTGATGATACCACGGAAAAAGATATCAGCTTTGGATACGATATCGCGAAAAAGATATCAGGTATGGATATCGGCCAAACGGTCGTAGTGAAGGGCGGGACCATCGTAGCTGTCGAAGCCATAGAGGGGACTGACGAAACGATAAAGCGCGCAGGGGCCCTTGCCGGTTCCGGGTGTGTCATGGTAAAGGTAAGTCGTCCCCATCAGGATATGAGGTGGGATGTGCCCACGATAGGGGCCGATACGATAAGAACGCTTGTTGAGAACAAGTTCAAGGCCCTCGCGATAGAAAGCGGCCGAATGTTCGTGATGGACAGGCAACAAGTGGCGGACATGTCGGGACAGGCGGATATTACGATCAAGGTTATTTGATCAGATACGATCCTTGCCCGCAAAACGGGCTATAGCTTTTGCGGCTCTTCCTGCCGCACCCTTTTCTCCCAGGGAACGTTTTACTTCCCTAATAGCGGCCAACATAGCCTCCCTTTTACCTCGATCGTTAATGATATCAAGTAAATGGCGCGACAGTTTTTCAGGCGTGAAGTCGTTCTGGAGGAGTTCCGGTACCACTGTTCTGCCGGCGACCACATTGACAAGGCCTATGTCGCGGACCTTAGCGAACAGTTTGAAAAGGGCATATGTAAGGAACCCGCTCTTGTATACTATTACCATTGGTCTTTCCATCATGGCTGTCTCGAGCGTAGCTGTGCCGGAAGCCACTACGGCTATATCACAATCCGACAGGCAGGAGAACGCGTCGTCGGTGTATTCCTTTATCCGCAGTTCTGTGCCATACGTGGAAACGATATTATTATATAGCTCCGCATTAACATTGGAACTTTTCGCCAGCAGGATATGGGGAACATCCTTATTCCCGCGTATTTTACGGCAAGCCGCGAGCATTGTGGGCAACAGATTCTCTACTTCACGCGTTCTTGAGCCAGGGAGAAGCCCGATCGTCCTGGGGGGTGTAGCCGGATCTCTGGTCAATGTCCCGTCCGGGACCATGTCTACGAGAGGATGCCCCGCATATTCGGCGAAAATGCCGTGTTTCGCCAGAAGGTCTTTTTCGAAGCGGAAGAGGGTTATCGGAAGCGACACATGATTTTTTATATATCGTACACGGTCTTCTCCCCAGGCCCAGATCTGCGGTACCACATAATATACCACCGGTATCCCGTTCTTTTTCAGGAACCTGGCCATGCGCAGGTTGAATCCCGGATAATCTATGAGTATGGCCATAGAGGGGCGTCTCTTTATTGCTTCAGCCTTCAGGGAGGCAAATTGGCGGCGTATCTTGAACAAGCTTGTGAGGAGTTCAGAAATGCCGACAAGCGAGAACGAGCGAATGTGGGTGAATAGTTCCATGCCTTGGGATGACAGCATGTCCCCGCCGACCCCCCAGAAAGAAGTGCCTGGAAGAAGGGGGCGGAGTTCCTTGAGAAGTTCGCTTCCGCGCATGTCTCCGGAAGGTTCTCCCGCTATTATAAGGATATTCTTGCTCATAATAATCAATCCGTAATAGGGATCATTTCGAAGCGGGGTTATTTTTTATCTTTTCCAATATGGCAAGGGCTACTTCCAGCGCCTGGCGGCCTTCCTGGCCGGACACAAGAGGCTTCTGGCCGTTACGGACACAATCCACAAAAGACCGCAGCTCTATCTGCAGCGCGTTCTTCTTGTGGATATTTATTTTCTCCTTGATGAGGGATGTTTCCGTTTTACGGAAAAGTATGGCATCCTGGTGCAGAAAATCCAGCAGGATATAAGAGTCTTCCTGGAATATCCTTATCTTGCGGGTTTCTTCCTTGGTCACGCGGCTCGCGGTTATGTCGGCGATGGCGCCGCTCTGAAAGCCAAGACGTACGTTCGCCATGTCCTCATGCCGGGAAACGGTACTTACACCGACCGCTTCAATGCTCTTGACCTTTGACCGAAGTAAACCCAGGATGATGTCTATGTCGTGTATCATGAGGTCCAGGACCACGCCGACATCCTTTATACGTTTTTTCTTTTGTATGGACCCGAGCCTCTGGCATTCAATGAATTTCGGTTTTTTGATGAAAGGTTCTATCGAGCGAATAGCGGAATTGAAACGTTCAATATGCCCTACCTGTATGATGAGCTTTTTTTTCTTCGCGATCGCGATAAGTTCGTCCGCTTCCTCAAGGGTCTTTGTTATCGGTTTTTCTATTAGGACATGCACGCCCGCCTTGAGAAAATCCTTGGCAACTTCATAATGCCTGGTGGTAGGTACGACGATGCTGACAGCATCCACCTTGTCCAATAGTTCCCGGTGATCTGTATAGAAGAGGGTATTATTGCGATCAGCGACCTCTTTGGCAACGCTTTTACGTATATCGCACACACCCACAAGGGTAAGACCGCATGTCCTGCGAAGGGAAGAATACATGTTGGCGTGGATCGAGCCTAAATGGCCAGCGCCGATGACAGCTACTCGTAGTTTATTCATAAAACCTTTCAATATTGAAGTAACAAAAGACTATCGCAGATTATATCATTATTACAATAATACGGCAAGAGCGTACTCCGGAATGTGGTCGAATGGTGTTCGCGGGGCCGGAGAACAAGAGGACATTTTTACTTGACAAAAATAGTAAGGAATTATAAAATGATCGTGTTTAAAAGATACTGTATCGGTTTTCTTTGCTAAAAGATCTGGTCTCAAGGAGGAGAAGATGGAAGAGGCGGTAAAAAACATCATAAATGAAAAGATCAAACCAGTTCTCCAGCAAGATGGGGGGGATATAGAGCTTTTGTCCGTTAAGGACGGCGTTGTTAAGGTGAGCCTGAGGGGGGCATGCTGTGGATGTCCGATGAGTCAGCTTACTCTGAGAGGTTTTGTGGAACAGACATTAAAAAAGGAACTACCGGAAATCAAAAAGGTAGAATCGGAATAAGGCTAGTATTTAAAGGAAGTTATGCTTTTGACGACAAGATCGGCATATGGGGTCAGGTCGCTTGTTAATCTCGCCCTGAAGTATGAAGAAAGGATGCCTGTCTCTATTAAGGAGATCTGCGAGGCGGAAGGTCTGTCTTTGGTCTATCTGGAGCAGATATTTAACCGGCTGAAACATTGTGGTATAGTGAAAAGCAGGCGTGGCCCGCGCGGCGGGTACATGCTTGTAAGAGCACCCGAAGATATAAGCGTATATGAGGTCGTGGTGGCACTTGAAGGGGGGATCTTCCCCGGCAAATGCGTGACCGCAAAAGGGAAAAAAGCGGTTTGCGTGAATGCCGGGACCTGTCCCTCCAAGGAAGTCTGGGACGAGGTTGCCAGGAAGATAAAGGAGGCTTTGGAGGCGTATTCCTTCAGGGACCTGGCCGATAAAGCCCGCAAGATCGATCACGGGCTGAATGAAGGCGGTGTATTATGCGGAAAGTTTATTTAGACTCGAACGCGACAACAAAGGTCCATCCATCAGTCCTGGAGGCGATGGCGCCTTTCTGGGACGAAGTATACGGGAACGCTTCCAGCGTTCATTTATTCGGCAGGGAAGCCCGGAAAGGGGTGGAGAAAGCGAGAGAGCAAGTCGCGGCGCTCATAAACGCGTCACCGGAAGAGATCATATTTACCTCCGGCGGGACGGAATCAGATAACTTCGCGTTAAAAGGAACGGCAAATCTGTCCAAAAATAAAGGGCGACATATAATAACGTCTTCCGTGGAGCATCACGCGGTGCTCAATACCTGTAAATATCTTGAGGCCCATGGATCCAGGGTCACGTATCTGGGGGTCGATGAGTCCGGAGTGGTCGATATGGACGAGCTCAGGGAGAGCATATCGGCAGATACCGCCTTAATATCGATCATGGCCGCCAACAATGAGACCGGAACGATAATGCCGGTCGAGGAGATCGGGCAAATAGCGCGCGAAAAAGACATCCCTTTCCATACGGACGCCGTACAGGCGATCGGGAAGATACCTTTTGATGTGGGGGCCCTTGGAACGTCCCTTGTGTCCATATCCGGACATAAGATATACGGGCCTAAGGGAATAGGGGCTTTGTACGTAAAAAAGGGGACCAGGCTGGATAAGTGCCAACATGGTGGTCACCATGAGAGGAATATGCGCGCTGGTACCGAGAACGTACCCGGGATAGTGGGGCTGGGCATGGCCTGTGAGCTGGCGAGGACGGAGGGTATCGCCGCTTATGCGGACGTGGAAAAGTTAAGGGATAAGTTCTATCATCGGCTCGAGAACGAGATCCGGCAGATAAAGTTGAACGGGCATCCATCAAAAAGGTTGCCGAATACGTTAAATGTAAGCTTTCATTATCTGGAAGGAGAATCCATCATACTGAGCCTCGACCTTGAAGGTATCGCTGCTTCTACGGGATCGGCCTGTACGTCCGGAAGCCTGGAATCCTCACATGTACTGAAAAGTATGGGAGTGGACCCTCTTTTCGCTCAAGGGTCGGTACGGTTCTCTTTCAGTGTTTTTAATACGGAAGAAGACATAGATCATGTCATGGAAAAAATGCCGTCCATAATAAACAGGCTGAGACAGATGAGTCCTGTGTACAAGCACGAGTGATAAGAGGCCTTATGCAGGGTGGGCCAATTAAAAAGATATGGAGAGAAAATGGAATATAATGAAAAAGTGATGGAACACTTCAAGAACCCGCATAATGTCGGGGAAATAACCGATGCCAGCGGAAAGGGGAAAGTAGGGAACGCCAGGTGCGGGGATATAATGGAGCTTTATATCAAAGTTAACGATAAGGGCGTTATTGAAGATGCCCGGTTCAAGACTTTCGGTTGCGGCGCCGCGATAGCTTCAAGTTCGGTCTTGACGGACCTTATAAAGGGAAAGACCGTAGAAGACGCGTTAAAGGTGTCCAACAATGATGTTGTGGCCGCTCTTGGGGGGCTTCCGTCGGTCAAGGTCCATTGCTCGGTCCTTGCGGAAGAAGCCCTGCGGAAAGCGGTAGATGACTACTACGCAAGGTCTTCTAAATGAACATCTTACGCTAATATAGCCCTTTTGTGGGGGGATAGATAGAAAATACTTTGCAAAAAATAAGAAAAATGTGGAAATTTTGCCGATTATAGGTTATCCTTAAATAGTAAAAATTAGATAACAATGGTAGATAACACGAATATCATTAGAGGAAAAGAAGAAATAAGAAAGGAGATGATCAGGCGTCTTAAGGGCCAGGCTCCTTCTGCAAGGGACAAAAAAAGCCTAAAGATACAGAAGGAAGTGTTAGCGAGTGAAGAGTTCAAGGGCTCTAGGACTGTCATGGCATATGTTTCGCTGCCTTCGGAAGTTGGAACGGATCAGTTCATCCAAGAGGCAATGGAACGGGGAAAAAGGATAGTGGTCCCGTATATCGGACCCGACGATCAACGAATAATAGCTTCTGAATTGACATCTGTGGAAGAACTGGAAAAAGGCCCTTTTGGCATATCGCAGCCGGGGCAAGGCCGCTTCAAAGCTATACCTTTAAAGGAGATAGATCTAATTGTGGTACCGGCAATAGCTTATGACAAAAAGAATATGAGGCTCGGAAGAGGTAAGGGATACTATGATAGGTTCCTTGCTGAGGAGGGCCTTTCTTCTGCCAATACCATTGGAGTTGCCTTTAATTTCCAGATAGTTGATGAAATTCCTTCAGACCCGCATGACAGACCTGTTCAAAGGGTAATAACGGATTGACCTGTCCAAGATCTCTTTAGTCGTGAAAAGAGCTGATAACAGCTTTTTCCCTTAAAATTAAGGGGAAAAGTCCTGAGAAGTACTTATCACCCGCCCCAAGGACACCTTTAAAAAAGGGAGGATATATATGACTATTGCAAGCGGATTAACAGTGTTCCATCTGGGTTTTGCCGTCCTGGGGTGTGCGTTCTTTTTTTATCTTGGTTATATATTGCGCAAATATACGGCCAAGATGAAAATAAAACGGGCTGAAGACAAAGCGAAGACCATAATAAACGAATCTAAGGTAGAAGCGGAAAGGCGTAAACGGGAATCGGTCCTGGAAGCAAAGGATCTTTCTCTGAAGATGAGGATGGAGTTCGAGGCCGAAACAAGGGAAAGGCGTAAAGAGCTCCTCAACATGGAAAAAAGGCTCATGCAAAAGGAGGAGAACGTAGACCGAAAGGTCGAGTTCATCGAAAAAAAGGCCGAGGAGCTAAAATCTAAAGAAGACCTTCTTGAACAGAAATATCGGGATGCCGACGCCAAGAAAGAGGAACTCAACGGTACCTTGCAGGCACAGAAAGAGAAGCTCGAGGAGATATCCGGGATGAGCCGGGATCAGGCGAAGACCCTTCTCATGAAGAAAATGGAAGATGAAGCTCGCCAGGAAGCGGCGTACACGATCAAGAACATACAGGACGAGACCAGGGATAAAGCTGACCGGGAAGCGCGGAAGATAGTAGGCCTGGCTATACAAAAATGCGCGGTTGACCACACGGTTGATACTACCGTAAGCGTAGTGCCTCTTCCGTCCGAGGAGATGAAGGGAAGGATAATCGGTCGAGAAGGAAGGAACATCAGGGCTCTAGAAATGGCTACTGGAGTGGATGTGATAATCGACGACACCCCGGAGGCTGTCATCATATCCGGATTCGATAAATTCAGGAGAGAGATAGCCAGGATATCTCTGGAGAGGCTTATAGAGGACGGAAGGATACATCCGGGTCGTATCGAAGAGGTCGTGGAAAAGGTAAAGAAAGAGATGGAAGCCACGATAAAGGAAGAAGGCGAAGCGACGTTGCTGGACCTGGGGATACACGGGGTGCATTCCGAACTGGTCAGGCTCTTGGGCCGGCTCAAGTTCCGGACAAGTTACGGCCAGAACGTTCTACAGCATTCCAAGGAAGCGGCGTACCTGATGGCAACTATGGCCGGGGAGCTGCGGTTGGACGTGAACCTGGCTAAACGTATCGGCGCGTTGCACGACATAGGTAAGGCTGTTTCGCATGAAATGGAAGGGTCGCACGCTACTTTGGGAGCGGACCTGGCGAAAAAATTCGGAGAGCCGGAAATAGTGGTACACGCTATAGCGGCACATCATGGCGATGTCGAACCGAAAACGCTGCTTGCTGTGCTGGCGCAGGCCGCTGATGCCATAAGCGCCGGACGTCCGGGAGCCCGCAGGGAGTCGCTTGAGCATTACATAAAAAGACTGGAAGACCTGGAGGCGATAGCGAACGAGTTCGAGGGTGTGGACAAGACATACGCCATACAGGCCGGCAGGGAGATAAGGGTAATAGTCCAGCCGGAAAAAATAGATGATGCGCGCAACGCCGTTATGGCCCTTGAAATGAAAAAGAAGATAGAAAGCACCCTCCAATACCCCGGCCAGATAAAAGTGGTGGTAATACGCGAGGTGCGTTCTATCGAGTACGCCAAATAAGGGAAAAGGCGATATGAGGATACTTTTCATCGGGGATATCGTAGGTAAGCCCGGACGTGATGTGGTAAGGGATAAGCTGGAGTACGTAAGGCAGCGGGAAGGCATAGACCTCGTTATCGCCAACGGGGAGAATGCCGCAGCTGGCAGCGGGCTTACGCCCTCTATAACGAACGAGCTTTTTTCGAATGGCGTGGATATTGTTACTTCCGGCGACCATATCTGGAAAAGAAGAGAGATATATGATGTCCTGGAAAAGGACAAAAGGATCCTCAGACCGCTCAATTATCCGGAAGGAGCTCCCGGCCGGGGAGCGGTCACGATAGACACCAGGACCATGGGCAAAATAGGTATCGTCAACATCGTGGGAAGGGTGTTCATGGACGCGGTGGAATGTCCGTTCAGGAAAGTAAAACACGCGGTGGAGAAGATTAGGAAAGAGACACACGTGATCATCGTGGATATGCATGCCGAAGCGACCAGTGAAAAGGTGGCGATGGGGTGGTATCTGGACGGGTTGGTGACCGCCGTGGTGGGTACACACACGCATATACAGACCGCGGACGAAAAAATATTACCAGGTGGCACGGCCTATATAACGGATTGTGGTATGACCGGGCCATATGATTCGGTCATAGGGCGGGTAAAGGAGAACGTTATAGAAAGGTTCGTATCACAGCTCCCGACAAGGTTCGACGTGGCGGACAAAGGAGTGGAAATGCATGGTGTGATCATAGATATGGACGCCGTGACAGGTAAGGCCACAGCCATAAAACGTATACAGGAAAAGGGCGCGAACCTGACTATATGATCGGGTCAGGCAGTACGATGAATATGGGCGATACGCACATTTATACGGTAACAGAACTCACCCGGGACATAAGGGCGATCCTGGAGAATACGTTCAGGGCCGTGTGGGTCATGGGAGAGATCTCGAATTTTTCCGTATCCAGCGCGGGGCATACGTACTTCAGCGTAAAGGACGAGAACAGCCTGATCAATTCCGTGATGTTCAAGGGCGGAGCGCAGAAACTTCGCTTCACGCCTAAAGACGGCACACAAGTGATCTGCTCCGGCCGGGTCAGTGTTTATGATAAGAGGGGCCAGTATCAGCTCTATGTGGAGACAATGGAGCCACAAGGGATCGGCGCTCTCCAGAAGGCGTTCGAGGAGCTGAAGAAAAAACTCAATGAAGAAGGCCTGTTCGAAGAGTCCCGGAAGCGGAAAATACCAGTATTGCCTTTGCATATAGGAATGATCACTTCTCTTACGGGAGCCGCACTGAAGGACATGCTTAACGTGGCTTCGCGGCGTTTCGGAGGTATCAGGATAACAATACGTCCGGTCCTGGTGCAGGGTGATAAGGCAAAAGAAGATATCGTTTCAGCCATATCCGAACTCAACGGATACAACGACGTGTTAGAAAAAAGCGGGGAAGCCCCGATAGATGTCCTCATCCTAGCCAGGGGGGGAGGGAGCCTGGAGGATCTTTGGGCTTTCAACGAAGAATGTGTGGCAAGAGCGATATGCGCGTCCGATATCCCGGTAGTGAGCGGGGTCGGGCATGAGGTTGATTATACTATAGCGGATTTCGTGGCCGATATGAGAGCCCCGACACCTTCGGCGGCGGCGGAACTCGTAGTGCCGATGAAACAGGAGCTTATGGATCTCCTGGAGGGGGCGGAGGAACGGATAACTTCCGCGATCAAAAGGAATGTGATGTTCTACCAGCGTTCCCTGGACGCTTTAAAGGATAGTTACATCTTGCGGTCACCGGTCAATGTCCTGTCCCAATCAAGCCAGCTGGTGGATGACCTCCTGAAGAGGACGCATGCCGGCTTGAGATATCGCGTAGAGGTCGGGAACAAAGAACTTGGAACGCTGTCCGGCAGGCTTAATGCTCTCAGTCCCCTGGCGGTCATGGGCCGCGGGTTCTCGATCGTTTATAAGGGTGGGCAGATACAGAGGTCCGTAAAGGGAATAAGAGTGGGAGACGATATTGAGACGCTTTTGGCTGATGGGTATGTGAACAGCAAGGTTACCGGGATAGAGCGGAGGAGCAAGACATGAAGGACCTGTCTTTTGAGAGGGCCATAAAAAAGCTCGAAAAAGTAGTAGAAAGCCTTGAAACCGGGGAGCTGGGGCTGGAGGAGGCTCTCAAGCAATATGAAGAAGGAGTGAAGCTGGCGCGGGTCTGCCAGGAAAAACTCGATAATGCCAAGGGGAAAATAGAAGTGCTCGCGGGAGACAAGGGCATGACACCGGCAAGGAAGCCATATAAACAACCCGAAGAGTGATCTTTATTCGGAAAGGTAATTTTGATGTACGACATTCTAAACAGTATAAGTTCACCACAGGACCTTAAGCGGCTGAAGAGAGAGGAGCTCAGGGAGCTGTCTTCGGAAATACGCGAGAAGATCCTGGATGTCACGTCAAGAAAAGGTGGACACCTCGCTGCCAGCCTGGGTGCTGTCGAGCTTACGGTAGCGTTACATTATTGCCTGGAAAGCCCGAGAGACAAGATAGTGTGGGATGTCGGCCACCAGTGTTACGCGCATAAACTTTTGACCGGACGCAACGACAGGTTCGAGACCCTCCGGGAAATGGGCGGGATAAGCGGGTTCCCCAATTCTTTCGAAAGTGAGCATGACCCTTTCATATCCGGGCATAGCGCTACAAGCATATCTTCGGCGCTGGGCCTGGCGGTGGCCAGGGACCTGGCGGGCAAAGACCATAAAGTGGTGGCGGTAATAGGGGACGCATCGCTTTCGACCGGACTTGCCTTTGAGGGGATGAACCAGGCGGGGCATCTTGGTACCAGTATGGTCGTCGTGCTTAACGATAACGAACATTCCATATCAAAGCCAGTGGGAGCCATGAGCCGATATCTTAACTCCGTGATAACCAACCCTCTTTACAATAAAGTAAAGGAGGAGTCAGAGAAGATTGTTAAGAGTATCCCGAAGCTTGGACCCGTGGCGCATAAGACCGTCAAGAAGTTCCAGGAAGGGCTCAAGAACCTTCTTGTCCCCGGGATACTTTTTGAAGAACTCGGTTTCAGGTATTTCGGTCCTATAGATGGGCACGATATCGATCAGCTCATATCCGTTATGAGAAAGATATTGGTGCTCAAGGAGCCCGTGTTCCTGCATGTAATAACAAAAAAAGGAAAAGGATATGGATTCGCGGAAGCCGATCCCGAGAGATTCCATGGCGTAGGCGCGTTCGATCTGGGAACAGGTAATGACGTAAAACGGCCAAATGGCGAGGACCTTTCCTTTACCGGGTATTTTTCACGTAAGATGTCCAAACTGGGAGAGAAGAACCCGAGTATCGTCGGGATAACCGCCGCGATGCCCGAAGGTACGGGACTAAAGGCCTTTGCGAAAGCCTTCCCCGAGAGGTTCTTCGACGTAGGGATAAATGAACCACATGCTGTTACGTTCGCGGCAGGACTGGCTAAAAGTGGGTTCACGCCCATAGTCGCGATATACTCCACGTTCCTGCAGCGGTCCTATGATCAGATGATACATGACGTGGCGCTCCAGCGCCTGCCGGTCATATTTTGCCTGGACAGGGCCGGCCTTGTAGGAGAGGACGGCCCGACCCATCATGGCATGTTCGATATCTCGTATTCAAGAATGCTACCGAATTTTGTGGTAATGGCGCCGAAAGACGGCATGGAGCTTGAGGAAATGCTTGATAATGCGGTAAAATGGGTCAAGCCGGTACTTATAAGGTATCCGAAGGGAGACGCGACTAGAGTGGTTAGTTCGGCTTCCTGCAGGCCGATAGAAAAAGGTCTTTCAGAGACTTTGCGCAGGGGCGAGGACCTGACCATTATCGCGTTGGGGAGCATGGTGAACACGTCGCTTAAGGCGGCGGACATACTTTCCGGGAAGGGGCTGGAAGCAGAGGTCGTCAATGCCAGGTTCGTGAAACCCCTGGACCGCGAGATGCTGGACAGGGTAGCCCGCAAGAAGAAGAAAATATTCATAGTGGAAGAAGGGATAATAAGCGGCGGATTCGGGAGCGGAGTACTGGAGTTCTATGAACACCAGACCATACAAGGCCTTGGGGTCAGGTGCCTGGGGTTGCCGGATGAGTTCATTGAACATGGGAACAGGGAAGAGCTTCTCAGGAAATACCATATGACCCCGGATGGTATAGCGGAGATCATAATGTCGGAGAAGAAAAAAACATGAAGAGACGCGGGCGTGTAAAGATCGATGCCGAGAAATGCAAGGGTTGTGTTCTGTGTGTGGATGTTTGTCCTAACGGGGTCCTGGCCCTGTCGGACAAGGTGAATAAAAAAGGGATGCAATATGTCGTGGTGGAACATCCTGAAAAATGTACTGGGTGCGGATTATGTGCCATCATGTGCCCGGATTGCGGTATAGAAATAGAAATAGAAAAAGATAGCGCGAAGAGGGGAAAATGAAGTATCTGTCGACGGGTAACGAGGCTTGCGGAGAAGGCGCGATAAGGGCCGGGTGCAGGTTTTACGCGGGTTATCCTATAACCCCGCAGAACGAACTTACCGCCTATATGGCCCGCAGGATGGAAGAGACCGACGGTGTTTTTATACAGGCTGAGAGCGAGCTCGCGGCGATAAATATGGTTTTCGGCGCTTCGGCGGCCGGAGCCCGTGCCATGACGAGTTCTTCCAGCCCCGGAATAAGCCTTAAACAGGAAGGCATATCGTACATGGCCGGTGCGGAACTACCCGGAGTGATCGTGAACGTGATGAGGGGAGGGCCCGGATTGGGGAACATAGCGGGTTCGCAAGCGGATTATTTCCAGGCGACCAAAGGCGGAGGACATGGGGATTATAGGATGATAGTACTTGCCCCGTCGACCGGGCAAGAGATGTTCGATCTTACATATGAAGCTTTCGCGCTGGCTGACAGATACAATAACCCTGTAATGGTGTTGGCAGATGGCATGCTGGGGCAGATGATGGAACCCATTGAGTTCGACGATAATATAAAGCCTTCCGGTATCGTGGAAAAGCCCTGGGCAATGACGGGAGCAAAAGGACGTGCCGCAGGCAGCATCAAAAGCCTCTTGTTAAAGGACGGCGTACTTGAAGAGCACAACAAAAAGCTTCAGGAGAAATATACCAGCATGGCTAAAGAAGTACGTTGTGAGACCGTTGATACGGATGGAGCAGATGTGATATTAGTGGCCTACGGTTCCATGGCCCGGATAGCAAGGGAATGTATGGGGATCCTGGCGGAGCATGGGATAAGAGCGGGGCTAATAAGGCCTGTCACGCTGTGGCCGTTCCCGTATGATGTCATAAGGGGTATTGCGGCGAAATGTCCGCGGTTCTTCGTTACGGAGATGAGTGCCGGACAGATGGTGGAGGATGTCAGGCTGGCCGTGCAGGATGACAGCAAGGTGTCGTTCTGCGGGCGTATGGGAGGGGGAGTTCCCTCGGTGGACGAGATCACGGAACAGATAATCGGTTCAGGGAAGAAAAAGATATAGAGAACGGAGCATGTCATGACCGAAAAGATAACCAGGCCGGCATCAATGAAAGACGTTGCCATGCATTACTGCCCGGGATGCGGTCACGGGCTTATACACAGACTTGTTTGTGAGGTCATAGATGAAATAGGTGTGCGGGAAAAAACCATAGCTGTAGCCCCGGTAGGGTGTGCCGTTCTGGCGTACGATTACTGGGATTTCGACACTTTGGAGGCCGCGCACGGACGCACCCCGGCGGTAGCTACGGGTATAAAAAGGGTACATCCGGACAAACTGGTCTTCACTTATCAGGGGGATGGTGACCTTGCCGCTATAGGGACCTCCGAGATCATACACGCGGGCAACAGGGGAGAGGATATTTCAGTTATCTTTGTGAATAACGGGGTTTACGGAATGACCGGAGGGCAGATGGCACCGACCACTTTGATAGGGCAGACCACGGCTACGTCCCTATATACCCGACGACCGGAAAAAGAAGGCTATCCGCTTAAGATAATGGAGATGATGGCGGTGCTCCCGGGGGTAGTATATCTGGAAAGGACTTCGGTGCATTCCCCGAAAGCGGTCCTGGCCACCAAAAGGGCGATAAGAAAGTCTTTCGAGATACAGCTGGATAGAAAAGGATTTTCGATGGTAGAAGTGTTATCTCCTTGTCCTACGTATTGGGGATTGTCCCCGGTAAAGTCGATGGAACGAATAGAAAAAGAGGTCGTCAAGGAATATCCCTTGGGGACGATAAAGGACGTATGTTGAACGAATCGATAATCTGTGCCGGGTTCGGCGGCCAGGGCATTATGATCATGGGCAAAGTCCTTGCCAGCGCCGGGATGATAAAAGGATTTAATGTTACGTGGATGCCTTCGTATGGCGCCGAGGTCAGGGGCGGGACCGCGTATTCAATGGTGAGAATAAGCTCGCACGTGATAGGTAGCCCAATGGTACCTATGGCCTCTACCGTTATAGCCATGAACGAGCCGTCCATGGTGAAATTCGAGGAAAAAGTGAAAAAGGACGGGCTGTTCATCCTGAACAGTTCACTCGTGGGCGCAAGTCCTTCCCGCGGGGACATTAAGGTGATAAGAGCTCCGCTTACGGAAGAAGCGATGAAAATAGGTAATGTGCGCGTCGCTAACATCATAGCGGTGGGTATTTACGCCGCTAAAAGCGGGATATTCGACAGGGCGACGCTTTCTCAGGTGATAGAGGAGTTCGCCGGCGACAAGAAAAAACTTATACCAATAAACATCAAGGCCCTGGAGAAGGGTATTGAAATAGCCGGAGAGGGGATATGAGATGATAAAAGTAAGGTTCGCTCCCAGTCCCACAGGTTTTCTGCATCTGGGTAGCGCGCGCACGGCTCTTTTTAACTGGCTTTACGCCCGCCGTACCGGGGGGACATATGTCCTGAGGATAGAGGATACGGATAAGGAGAGGTCAAAGGAAGAATTCCTCAACGAGATCCTGGAAGACCTGAAATGGCTGGGGCTGGACTGGGACGGAGACCCGGTCTTTCAGAGTGACAGGTTCGACATATACAGGCAAAAAGCGGAAGGCCTTGTGGAGCAAGGTAAGGCATATATGGAAGGCAGCGCTATCATCTTTCGGGTGGAAAAAGGGCGGGATATAGAGATAGACGATATGATACATGGCAAGATAAAATTCAATACCGACGAGCTGAAGGACCAGGTAATGATAAAATCCGACGGATCGCCGGCATATAATTTCTGCTGCGTGGTGGACGACTCCGAAATGGGGATCACCCATATCATACGTGGGGACGACCATATCTCCAATACGCCAAAACAGATGCTCTTTTATGAAGCGTTCGGCTGTGAGCCCCCCAGGTTCGGGCATATGCCGCTCATGATGGGCACGGATGGAGCCAAGCTTTCTAAAAGGCATGGCGGCGTATCTGTGGAGGAATACAGGACGGAAGGGTTCCTGCCGCAGGCGCTTATAAACTATCTCATGCTGCTTGGTTGGTCTCCCGGGGAAGAACGCGAAGTGCTTTCGCTCGGGGAAGCGATAGATATCTTTGATATTTCCGACATGACAGGGGTCCAGGCGAAGTTCGACGTCCAGAAACTGAGATGGTTGAACGGCGAATATATCATGAAACTTCCCCTTACGGAACTTAGTGGGCTCTTATCCGAGAGGGTAAAAAAGGCCGGGCTGGAGATATCCTCCATCGGAGATGAGGGGTTCGCTAAACTGGTTGAGCTTTATCGCATGAGGATAAAGACATTGAGTGAGTTCGTGCCGCTGACAAAGTTCTTTTTCTCGGATGAGTTTGAGGTCGACGAAAAAGGATGGAAAAAATATCTGGAGGACGAAGGTAACCGTGATAATCTCAGGGAATTCTCCTCGAGGTTGCCCGGGCCAGACCAGTTCACGCATGATAATATAGAGGCGGTATGCCGGGCAATAGCTGAAGAAAGACAGCTCAAGGCGGCTCAGATAATACATCCTACCAGGATGGCTATAAGCGGTATTACCCAGGGAGCGGGGCTCTTCGAGATGATGGAGCTTCTTGGAAGGGAAAAGACCGTAGAACGCATGGAGAAAGCCGCCTCGGGACGATAAATAGAAAAAAGGCTTTAAAAATAAGGGACTTGTAGTATAATAATTTTCCGGAATTCGCACGACAAAAACACCGCTGGGATGTAGCCGCATACCAGAGATCCCGCGGATCACGGTATACGGCGCGTGTAATTGGTAACAGGACCCCTGTACCGTGATCACGAAGTGATCTCTGGTACAGGGCAGCTGACTCCGTGTATAATAAATGCATTTTTTGATAATGTCTCAAGTTGTAAAGCAAAATAAGTAAGTTATACATAAAAAACACCGCTGGGATGTAGTGTAATTGGTAACACAGCTGACTCTGGATCAGCCGTTCCTGGTTCGAGTCCAGGCATCCCAGCCATATATAAAAAAACCCTCTTTTGAGGGTTTTTTTATATGCCCGCGGAAGCGGGGGACGAGGGGTATAAGATAAGAAATACCCCGAGTGACTGAGGACGCAATGTCCGAAGAAATGCCGCGAAGTCCCCTGAGCGGCCTGACCAGATAGCTTTTAACCCCTAACTGTTTACAGAATAAGTAGATGGGAGTACAATAACTGGAGTTGGGATAATAAGAAGTTATGATGTGTTAATGCCGTCCTACAAATGTATTGACAGCTTTACTGTTATGCTAACAGGAGAATGATATTATAGATTTTTCTGATTGGGGATAAAATGGTTATGAAGAGAAGAATGGTAGGAGGACGAAATGGCTAAGCCTAGGGTTTTTATAAGTTCAACTTATTATGACATGAGGAATGTTAGGGCGGATTTGGAGAGATTTATTTTAGAACAAGGATATGAGCCCGTTTTGTTCGAGAGAGGGCATATTGCTTATGGTACGGAAGAGCGGGTGGAAGAAGATTGTTATAGGGAAATTAATACTTGCGACATATTAATAAATATCATTGGTGGTAAAATTGGGACGCAGTCAAGAAGCACACAATATTCTATTTCACAAAATGAGCTAAAAGAAGCAATTAAGTTGGGAAAGCAGATATATATATTTGTAGAACGGCCAGTTCTAGCCGAATATAGTACCTTTATTGCAAATAAGGAAGTAGCGGGTTTCAAGGCAACTGCCGTGAATGATTTAAAGGTATATTCTTTTCTTGAAGAAATATTCGCACTTTCTGGAAAAAATCCAGTGCAGGGTTTTGAGGTTTCAGAAAACATTACCACTTTTCTCAGGGAACAGTGGGCAGGACTTTTTCAGGTATTACTGCAGGAACGTGCTAGGCAAAAGGAAGTAAATTTACTAGGCAGAATTGAAACGACTGCAGATACATTAGATAGGTTAGTAAAGTTTTTAACTGAAGAACGAAGTCAGGGCGACCAGGCCATTAAGGATATTCTTCTAAGCAATCACCCATTGTTCAAGTCTTTAAAGAAGCAACTTAACATTCCATATCGTATCTTTTTTGAAACACGCGATGAAATGGAAGCTTTGCTTGTAGCCAGAAAAACTAATCTAATTGAAGAGAAAGAGTGGGATGATGCAGAATATATAGAGTATTTGTGTGAATGGTGGAAGAATACCACAAAAATTCTAAAGATAAAAGAAGATCTTTTTGACGAAGAAGGAAGGCTAAAAATATTTAAACCAGATGAGTGGGATGAAAGCGCCGTTATTTTGGAAGAAATAGAAAAAAATAATACTAGTGGAGAAGATTTAGAAGTTCCTTTTTAGCTATTACTTATGTTTATATGGTGAGCGCTTGGGTAAATTCCAGTTGGACAAGTCCCAGCCATAAAAAATACCCGCCTTTGGCGGGTTTTTTTATGGTCAAAGGCCTGTGGCCTTTGTCTGTTCCCGGCTCGGGTTTCCGGCTGGGAACAAGTTCCCGCCGCTAAACCTCACCGGTTCCAGCTGTGATGCCTGGGATCCTGCGCATCTCGTCAGCTCGGTGCTGGTACGATCAGGGGACAACTTAAGCTATGGTTGGGGACAGTTTAAGCGGGAGTTTGTACCCGGTACAAGCTTTTGGCGTAGCCAGTACTTATTTACTGAAAAACTCCGCTTCGTATGATAAAATATCACATCAACAATTGTTATAACAAGTTAGAGGAGAGGGACATGGCGGGCGAGGAAAGACCTGTGACGAATTTCATAAGAGAGATAATAGATGAAGACCTCAAGAGGGGAAAGAACGACGGACGCGTGCATACGCGGTTCCCGCCGGAACCCAACGGGTACCTCCATATAGGACACGCCAAATCCATATGCCTTAATTTCGGCCTGGCAAAAGATTACAACGGCCTGTGCAATCTGCGTTTTGATGATACAAATCCTGAAAAAGAAGAGGTAGAATACGTGGATTCTATAATGGAAGACGTCAGGTGGCTGGGATTCGACTGGGCCGACAGGATGTATTACGCGTCGGATTATTTCGACAAGTTATATGAATTCGCGGTCACGCTCATAAAGACAGGGAAAGCTTACGTATGTGACCTTAACGCCGAACAAATGAGGGAATACAGGGGGACATTGACCGCGCCCGGGAAGGAAAGCCCGTACAGGAAAAGGAGCGTTGAGGAGAACCTGGAACTGTTTGCCGGGATGAGGAACGGCGAGTTCGATGAGGGGGAAAAGGTCTTGAGAGCGAAAATAGACATGGCCTCTCCCAATGTCACCATGCGCGACCCGATAATATACCGCATAAAAAAAGCTAACCACCACCGGACGGCTGATAAATGGTGTATCTATCCCATGTATGATTTCACGCATTGTCTTTCAGATTCACTTGAGGGGATAACCCATTCCATATGTACGATGGAGTTCGAGAATAACCGTCCGCTGTATGACTGGTTCCTCGACCAGCTGGGTGTGCATCACCCCCAGCAGATCGAGTTCGCGAGGCTCAACCTGGGGCATACTGTGCTTAGCAAGAGAAAACTTCTTGAGCTTGTAACCGAAAAATATGTGGACGGCTGGGATGATCCGCGTATGCCCACCATTTCCGGGTTGCGCAGGCGGGGATATACCCCGGAAGCGATCAGGGGTTTCTGTGAAAAGATAGGGGTCGCTAAATTCAACAGTATCGTTGATATGGTGGTCCTGGAGAACAGCATAAGAGAAGATCTGAACAAAACGGCCCCGCGCGTCATGGCCGTACTCGATCCGCTCAGGGTGGTCATAACGAATTATCCAGAGGGTAAGTCCGAAGAGCTCGACGCGGTCAATAACCCTGAAGACCCTTCGATGGGAAGGAGAAAGGTCCCGTTCTCGAAGGTCCTTTATATAGAGAAAGACGATTTTCGCGAAGACCCGCCGAAAAAATTCTTCAGACTCGCGCCCGGCAGAGAGGTCAGGTTAAGGTACGCGTATTTCGTAAAATGTGAAGATGTCATCAGGGATGATAGTACGGGAGAGATCATAGAGATACATTGTACTTACGACCCGGAGACACGTGGCGGTGACGCGCCGGACGGACGTAAGGTAAAAGGAACTATACACTGGGTGTCCGCGGAACATGCTTTTAAGGCAAAAGTAAGGTTGTATGACCATCTTTTCTCTAAAAGGAACCCCAATGAAGAGGAAGAAGGAAAGGGATACAAAGATAGCCTTAATCCCGATTCGCTTATTGTCCGGGACGGATGTTTCCTGGAACCGGCGCTTTCGATCGCTGTCCCCGGATCGCGATATCAATTCGAACGAACGGGATATTTCTGTGTGGATACAAAGGATTCGTCTCCCGGCGCCCCAGTTTTCAACAGAACGGTAACATTAAGGGACTCGTGGGCGAAGATAGAAAAGACCCAGTAGGGCTATTTATCCCGTAAAGATACTTCATATACCCGCAATACAGGTTTGCTCACCGGACCATGCGTGTGTCCAAAAGGTTGTGGGCAAACAACTTACAAGCGCAATTTATCCTAGTTTACAACTTTTGTGAGGTAAGTTATAATTACTATTATTTAAATAAGCTGTATTATGTCTGAAAAGACACACAATGCAGCTGTTCGGATCTTAGTTGGAATAAAAATAACCTGGCAAAATGCATATGAAAAGAACATATCCTTTCTATCTGGTGTTTATCCTTGCGCTACTCTTTACCAGTACCTTTTCGGAAGCCTACACAGAGGCCTACTCAGGACAGGAACTTGGACCTCGTGACGATATTATGACAAAAAAACGCGTTAACGTGCTTTTAGAGGAAAGGGAGACCCTTCTCGAGGAACAGAAAGGTCTTTTGGAATACATGGGGATAATGGAAGAAGAGATAGCAAGGCTCAAGAAAGAGGTTTCGGAATCCAGGAAGGGTCTTATGTCGGAAGTGGAAAAGACCAAAAAAGAACTTAGGGAACGGCTAGGGCAGCTGGAAGAAGAGAATGATACACTTAGGCGGCAACGGCAGATACTTGCCCGTAAATTAGTCGACCTTAAGGATGTAACGAAAACCTGGGACGGAGACACTGGTCCTTCAGGGGTGGATGATGCCGGGCTAAAAGGGCTAAAGAACGAGAACGATGAACTTTTGAAGGAGAATAGTGATCTTCGCGGGCAGATAGAGAAAGAAAGAAAAAAGAACGACAGGATCGAAGAAGATCTTAAGTCCGAAAAAGAAAAGGTCTCAAGGATCCAGAGATCACTCGAGAACGGGGTTAGCCAGGCTGCCGCGATCATTGATGAAAAAGACGCGGAAATAAGGGAGCTTAGGAAAGAAAGCACGATCCTGTCGGTCAGGATAAGGGAAGCGGAGAAAGAGAACCTGGACCTCAGGAACTCTTTAGGGGACTCCAAGACGGGGGCCGGTGTGGAAGATACTGGCAGTAGGGAGGATATCGCGCCCGGTCTTGAGGAGAAGATAAAAGAGCTTCAAACGGTAATAAAAAGCCTGGAAAGGAAAAACCTTTCTTTACGGGAAGAGAATTCCAGGCTGGGAAAGACAGCTGTAAAGACCGGAACGCCCCAGGGAGGGCAGGACGAAGGGGTCGAAGGATACGTGTCCGATATAAGGGAAAAGAACGCCATCATATCGGAGTTACGTGGGGAAAAAGAAATGCTGGGAAAAAGGTTATCTATCGCGATCAACGCCAAGAAAGCCTTAGAGGAAGAGCTTGCCAAGAGCCGGGTATCGACCGAAGCGGATGTTGACGCGGCGCGTCAGGAGCTCAAGAGCTCATATGACGATATGGTTGAGGGGCTTAAGAAAGAGAACAGTGGCCTTCGGTCCGAGTTGTCGTCATCTGCCGGCAGGGAAAAGCGTCTTGTCGATGAGCTGGAAAAGACAAGGACGGGGATGAAGGAGCTTCTGGCGGACAACCAGAGAAAAGACCTGGCGCTGAAGAAGGTCATGGATCACCGCGAAGACGTCGAGAAAAAGCACAAGGACCTCGAGCGAAAGAATATCATGCTTGAGACCGAGCTGAAGAACCTCAACGCGCTCCAGGCCACAGAAAAAGAAAAGGCCCGGGAAGAGATAAGCGCTGAGTACGAGGGCAGGATCAAAAGCCTGGCGCGAGAAAAGAACAAGCTGATGTCAGGGCTTGCCGAGCTGGAGAAAGAGCTCTTGGACATGAAGGATCGAGAGAAAGACGTGGAAAATGACAGGGTAAAAGAGCGGGATGAAAGAAAAGAGATGATCCGTGTGTTGACCAAGAAATACGCCAAGCGGGAAAGGGCTATCCTGGATGAGCGTGACGCCATGAAGGAAAAGATGGATGCCGCGAAGAAAGAGCTTGCCGATATACGGAAAGAAAAAGACGCGATACTGTTAGACAAAGAAGCGGCTGAAAAGGACAGGCAGGTCGCGGTGGAAGAAGCCCAGCTTATACGCCAGCAGGTTTCCCGGCTAAAGGATGATCTTTTAGAAAAAGAGGAGATCGACAAGAAAAAGGCTAATGATTTCTATGTGCGAAAAGCGGCACTTCTTGAGAACGAGAACAAGGTCCTCAGGGATAACGTGAAAGAGATCAAAGAGAACATGGCAAAAAAAGATGAAAGGACCAAAGAACTGCTTTCCGGCGCGGATGACATGAAGGCAGAGCTTGAAAAGGTTTCGCGGGAAAAAAGAGCCCTTTTGGAAGAGATAGATACGCTTAAGGCTTCAATGGAAAAGATAATGTCCGAAAAGGACGGTACCTATGCTACGGTCGAAAGCCTGCAAGGGAAGATACTGGCGCTTGAAAAAGAGCGTGACGATATGGGGAAAGAACTCGAGGGCTTGAGAGCAAGGAACAGCGTGGATATAGACGCAAAGCTCAGGGAAGCTGAGGGGGTGATCTCCGAAAAGCAGGAAAGCATAAATACGCTTCTCGCCGACATCAAAGAGAAACAGGAAGAGGCGGAGAGGCTTTCGGGGGAAAAAGACGCGCTGGTAGAGAAAATGAAGGAAACATTGAAGGAGAAATACCTGTTGGAGAACAAGGCCAGGGACATCCTGAAGGAAAAATATGTCCTGGAAGAGGAGCTCGCGGCAGTAAGGGCCGGCGCGGAAAAGACCGCTACGAATGTGGAGGAATTTTCCGAGAAGGCCGGTGAGCTTGGGCAGCAGAACGCCGTTCTATCACGGGAAGTCAGGGAGCTTGAGGGTAAATTGGACGATATCTCCCGGGAGTTGGAGATGACTGAACAGGAGAACGAGGGGCTCAATGCCGACATTAAGGAATACCAGGCGCAGATAAACGGGTTCAGCGCGGAGAGAGAGAGATTGAACGCCCAGATAAGGGCGATCCGGGGGCAAGCGGTCACCCCGGCAGGCGGAGCCAACGAGTTCGAGTCGTATATGTCTAAAATGGATACGGTCGTAGCGGAACGTGTAGAGGCGGAGAGGAAACTTGCTCAAGAAGCCTTTGATCGTAAGATAGAGGCGTACAAGAAAGAGGTTGGAGCATTGAGGGCGCAGCTTGACGCCAAAGGAAAAGATAGCGATACACGTGTGGATGTAAAAGGGGATTACGAGAGGCAGATGAAGGAAAAAGACGGCAAGATCAAGGATTACGAAGATGCCTTGAGCAAGGAATTGGCCACCGTACGGGTCCTACAACGCAAGCTGAATGATACCAGGAAAAAACTCGCTGATCTCGGATCGTCATTTGAGGCTACGATAACGGATAAGCAGAACATAATAGACAGGACGGGGAAAGACCTTGCCGCCGCGCGCAGCCAGGAAAAGGACATAAAAGAAAAATACCAGAAGGTCATGAGGGATCTTTCGAGCGCTTTACAGGGTAAGTCCAGTCTGGAGAAAAAACTCAAAGCCTACGGATCGGAAATAGACAGGATGAAAAAGAAAATAAGATCAAAGGGAACATCGGACAGCCGGGAGCCTTCCGGAAAACTTGAACGTGAAGTGCGGGCGTTGCGGGACGAGAACTCCGAACTGAAACAACGGCTTGATATATTGCAGAAAGAGATAGAAGAGCTAAGGATGATGAACGCTAGGTCCCCCGTGCCGGTACATGTGGCCGGTGCCTCGAATTAATTAGCTAAAAAACAGATGACGGGAAAATATGATGGTATGTAAGAGAATGGTACGTTCGAGTTTGCCGATCGCTTTCCTTGTGTTATCACAGGCGGTGCGGCCCATATATGCTGATGGAGAGGCAGCCACGCCTATCACGATCACGGCGAAAAGTAATAACGCCGTGATGTTCGGTAATAGCGGGAGGGATGAAAGCGGTATCGCCGATGGGCAGACAAGCGCTATCAGGCAGAAAGAGACGGAGATCGAGATATTAAAGGCGCAGCTTGAAGAAGCCAACGAAAGGCTGGCCACGAAAGAAAGATCTACCGGAGACAGCACGTCCAGATTGCGTAACCTGGTGGCGCGAATAGATGCCCTGGAAAAAGCTTCCAGGGAAAAGATCGCGTCATACGAGAAAGAGATAGCGGAGCTTAAAGCCGGGTCGGTCGAGAAGAACATATACCAGGGTACGGCCGGGGAGAAGGACCGGATAGAAATAAACAAACTCAAAACGGAGCTGGCCGGCGCGAAAGACGCTTTATCCCGTAAAATAGAAGAAGTCGCGGCCATGGACCGCGATCTCTCCCGCGTTAAGGAAGAAAAAAATAGCGCGCAAGCTGAAGCGGCATCTTTCAGGAACGCGCTATCGGAAAAGAGCCGTGAGTTAAGTTCCGTGCTGGAGGCGCATGCATCCCTGAAAAAAGAGCTGGATACCGCCATGGCGGGGATGAACGGGATCAAGGGGACAGAGGAAGATGGTGTTAAGGACGAAGAGGCTTTGTCCGTGCTGGAAAGCAAGGTACGGGACGGGGAAGAGACCATATCGTCCTTGAAAGAAGAGATAGTTTCCAGTAATATCAGGGCGGAAAAATATCTCGGGGATATCGAAGCGGCGAAAAAAGAGATAGAACGGTATAAGGAGGACATCAGCAGGTTGTTGGCGGAGAACGCAAAATACCAGGAGAGGATAGACGCGTTGGACAAGGAAAGAACGGAAAAAGATATCGCGTCCGATGAGGCTATCTTGAAGGTCGAAGCGGCGGAACGGGAAGCGTCAGCGTACAAGGAAGATCTGTCCGCGGCCCAGGCGGAGGTGCGGAGCAATAAGGAGAGGATAGACGCCCTCAAAAATGAAATAGCGGCCGGCGTGGCGAACATTAAGAAAAAAGAGGATATTATTAATGGGTTGACCGCTGAGATCGATTCCGAAAGAAAAAAGGCCCTTACTTACGCCGGACAAACGAAGGAGTATGAGGCAAAAATAAAGCGTATGGAGGAAGACCTGGCTCGCATGATCGACGCATCGGGAAAAAAGGACGAGGAAATGACGTCACTCAGGGCTGAGATCGATGACTTGAGGAAGATCGAGGAACAAAAAGAGACCACGCGTGATAGTTTGAGCGGCGAGCTGGAGATAAAGAAAAAGGAATTAGCTAATTTCGTAGAGGGGTTCGAGGCTTATAAAGAGAAGTATGCCGCGGAGGTCATCGATAGAGAAAAAGAGATAGAAAACCTCAGGAATGATCTTGCTGCCGGCAAGTCCAAGTTGGAAGACGCGAGGAAGGAGCTTGACAAGGAGAGAGGCGCCCTAAGGAACAAGGACGCGCGCATAAAGGAATTGGAGGGAAAGTTATCCTCCATGGAAGCCTTGGCCGAGGCAAAGTCCGCGGAAATGGAAAAGGGCCTGTCAGAACACCTGGAGACGATAAAGGTCAGGAACGAGGAAATAGGTAAGCTTAACGAAAAGATCGGGTCTTTTCAGGAGCAATTCAAGACCTTTTCCGACGCCAAGGATTCTGAAGTGGCTTTAAAAGACAGCGAGATAGAGAGGCTAACGTCGGAAGTGAGGGGCCTGAAGGATGTCGCGATATCTAAGGATAAAGAGATCAACGCCCTCAAAAAGAACATGTCCGGGCTTGAGGGCAGGATAAAAGAAAATTCCATGAATTATGCTAAAGAACTGGACGCTTTAAAGGTGTCGATCGAAACAATAAGCAAAGAGAAAGAGGATATGGCCGCGGAGCTCAAGTCCAAGGCCGACGAGGTCAAGACTCTCACGGAAAGCCAGGAGGAAATGAACGTTTCTCTCGAGGCATACAAAAAAGACGTGACTTCCGGGGTGGCGGAAATAAGCGAGCTAAAGGCGCGTTTGGGGCGAACGGATGACGAGATGAAAACGCATCTTGCGGAATATGAGAAAGAGATCGCGGCGCTTGAGGCAGAGCTTGAGGAAAAGAACGCTAAAATGATCGAACTGGATTCGAGCCTGAGTTCGTATAAAGAGCAGTTCATAAGTTTTTCAGAAGAAAAAGACAAGGAGATAGCCGCCCAGAAAGACAAGATAACGTCACTTGAGAAGGAGAACGCGGTATTCTCAAAGGAGCGCATGGACCTCAAAGACAAAGAGTCGCGCCAGGCCGGCAGGATAAATGAGCTCGAGCGGGAAACGGGCCGGATAAAAGATAAGGCCGCGAAAATAATCTCAAAGTATAAGGAGGAAGTAGAAACGCTTGAGGCCAGATCGTTGTCGGTCCAGTCCCAACTTACGCAGGCACAACAGGAAGCGGAAGCGCTAAGGGATGAAAAGGCGAGAAAAGAACTTGAAAAAGACGAAAGGACCGCGCAATTCCAGTATATGTCGGCCAGTCTCAAGCGTGCTATGCGCAAGACCATAGACGCGGGTGAAGTGGCAGTTTCGGCCTCGGATAAGGGGGTTAAAGTATCGGTCCTTAGTGATGTCCTGTTCGGGCCGGGAAGTGCCGATATCAGTTCCGGGGGGAAAAGTGTCTTATCGGATATTGGTAACGCCCTCCAGAAAAGTATGTCCGGAAATAAGATCGTTATCGAGGGGCATACGGATAACGTGCCTATACGCAGGTCCGGATGGAAGTCGAATTGGGACCTGTCCAGCCAGAGAGCGATATCCGTATTGCATTATTTTACTGATGACCTTGGTATGACCCCGGATGATATGCGGGTGACCGGATATGGACAATATCGCCCGATAGCGGATAATTCGACCGAGGAAGGGCGCAACCGGAACCGAAGGGTCGAGATACTGGTGCTCCCGGTGGCGGAAAACTAAATAAAAGAGCAAAATTTGTTTTTTATTCAACTTGTGCTATACTATTACATAATATTAAAAGCACATGTGGAAAAAACGCTTTTTCACGGAAACATGATAAAAACCTTAACAATACCCATCATAACATTTTTTCTTTTAGCTATTTGCGCGCAAAATGTGCGCGCTGAGGATTTTAGCCATATAAAGGACCTTTTTGCTCTCCGTGAGAACCTGTCGGAACAGGGGTCTTCCCTGCCGAATGCCATAAAAAAGACCTCAGGGAAAGACCTTATGACGCTGGAGCGTATATTCGAGCTTAATACCTCGGCCTTGACGACCATAGAGGCTTATTTCCGGTTGTTCAAAATGGCGCTTGCCGCCGGGACCAACATGAGGGCGGAAGACATAAAGATCATAAACGAATGGCTAGAGTTCATCAATAACCAATGTAAATACGATATCGAATATCTTGACGCAGCTATGAAAGAAACCTCGGATGGAGCTGTGCATGAGCAGATAGCCAGTGCTAAGGATAATATTGAAAGGCTTTCTCTGATCGCTGAGAAGGGTGTTAAGGAGAACTCCGCTATATTGACCAAGAACATGTCGCCTGCGGTAGAATGACAGGCTCTAATCCTCTTTTTTGACCATATTCTCGTCCGTAGTCTCCATTGAATTAAAACGCGATTTAGGTTGCAGCATATCCATTATCATGGGCTGGGTTATCGTGTGCTGGAGCCCGGATGTCGAGCCATCAAGGGATTCGTTGACCAACGCGCCTAATTTTTCCTCCAGCCGCGCTGAATACTTGGCCGCGGAACTGTTCTGTGTTTTTTCCATGGGGATCAGGTTAGATACTATTTCGCAGAAGAACAAGAGATCTTTGGTGTCTTGTTCCATCATTTTAAGTGAGAGGTTCTTTTTCTCTATTCTTGAGGAGAAGGAGGACATATCCTCTCCCGTCCCTTCTCCGAATATGTTCCCAGCCGGGAAGAGAAGGAGGAATGATACGGCTACTACCCACAACAACTGACGTTTCATAACCTGCCCCTTCTTAGTAAATTCATTTAATAAGTTTTTTATCTACCCGCACCAATTATATCATGTAGCTTAGCTAAATAAAAAGCAAGAAAATCTAAATATTTCATGTTTAACTGAAAGGGTGATTTTCTTAGCTTTGGAATATTAAGGAGTTAGATGTAAAAAATGTGTTCTCATTCTTGGAGAGATTCACCATCGGCCTTAACAAAAAGTTAACAAAAAAACAGCTAGGTATAGCTTCTTGCTTTTTATAAATATACAGATAAACTTAGTATAGTAATGAACGTTCTTTAAAAGTAACTAAATCTGTTCGATAAGGGCAAACTATCCGAAAGGTTAGGACGCAAAACCGTGAGCCTAAAGCCTATATATAGGTAAAGGTCGTCCGGTTGCCGAAAACAATCCCGCATAGTATATCCATAAGCTGCGGAAACGCTGTTCGTCCTTTCGGGAATGCCACTTATCCTGGTGTGGAGAAAGAAAGGATGGACTAGTATGGTCAATAAAGGCGTAAGACCGTGGCGATCCCATTGTAAAAGAACGGCTTGTTCATTTTTGGCAATTGTGTTCCTGGTGAGCACGATGATGCCGACTACATCTATAGGTATGTCCAGGGGCCTGAAGGTCCCGTATTTCCAGAAGGGTATTTGTTATGTGACCTGGGAAAAGGACAAATTCGCCAGTAAATATTCCGACCAGTCGATCGAAATGCTTAAGAACCTAGGTGTGGAATATCTGCAGATAAACGTAACATGGTACCAGCAGAGCTATAATTCCACCAGGATAGCGGAAACCGAACTTACGCCATCGGACAAGAGCGTAAGGCACGCTATACAGAAAGCCCATAAATGCGGCCTGAAAGTCATGCTAAAGCCACATATTGATATTATAAACAGCGGTGATGGGTACTGGCGGGCGGATATCGGGTTCTATAAAGAGGAAGACTGGGACAAGTGGTTCAAGGAATACGACAACTTCATATCACATTACGCTAATATGGCACAAAAAGAGAATGTGGAAATATTCTGTGTGGGTACGGAACTTTCCTTCGCGGCACAAAAAGAAGAGAGATGGCGGACACTGATCGGCCATATCAGGGCTATATATCCCGGGAAGCTTATATACGCGGCCAACTGGGATAACTACAAGAACATAAGATTCTGGGACGCGCTGGATTATGCCGGCATAGACGCGTATTTCCCTTTAAGTTATAAAAAGAATCCCGACCTAGAAGACCTGAAAAAAGGGTGGGAAAAGTGGATATACGAGATAAGTGTGTGGCACGCGGAGGTTAACAAGCCGGTCATATTCACTGAAATAGGCTATTCCAGTTCCAGCATAGCGCCGAGCGAGCCGTGGAAAAACGGGGTGGGGGAAGCCGATGTGGCGTTGCAGGCTAGGTGTTATGAAGCGTTCTTTGAGTCAGTATGGAGATGTGACTGGCTCGAGGGGGTATATTGGTGGAGATGGGCGCCGACCGTCAAGGGCGGCGGTATGTATAACAGAAGGTACACCCCACTTAATAAGCCGGCCGCCGAGATACTCGCGAAAAGGTATAAGGAGGTGAGCTCACCCGCGACCGGGTATACTACGGCGGAACGCATATCACGGGAAGCGGATCGCGCCCAGGAAGGGTCCGTGATGAAAAACGCGCCGATCGACGAGAAATTCGCCGCTTCCGCGGTATTCAAGGCCCAGAGGCAGGTGACGCCTGAAACGAATATACAAGCTATGGCCGGAACGGCTACCCTCATGCCGGAACTCAAGACAAAATACAAGAAAGAGTTCAGGAATGAATGGGAAATGAAACGCACGGAATTCATGGCAACGGAATAAGAATATGCGGAGATATATGTCCTCCGTGTCGCGGTCCTGTAGAGCGCGAACGGGGGACATTTCATATTATGAAGGCAATAACTTGTTTTTTTAGCGAATGACATATAAAATAGCATTATAAAACATTGGCCCACACGGGTCGATTTCAAGGTTTTGTTTATGAATAATACTCCTGAAAAAAGATTTATCAAAGTTCTTATTGTCGAGGATGAGCCTACCAGCAGGAAACTGGTGGATAATATGCTCAAGGCGGCCAGTGAGAACACTTACGCGACAAAAGATGTCGGCACGTTAAAAGAGGCCCGGGAAATGATGTCCTCGGATAAGGTGCCATATGATGTGGTCCTTCTTGACCTTAACCTTCCGGATAGCACCGGGTTGGACACTCTTACCGCCATGGACAAGGAATTTTCATGGGCGCCGATAGTCGTGATAACGGGGGCCTATGAGGAGGAATTGGGACTGGAAGCTGTATCTAAAGGGGCGCAGGATTATTTGATAAAAGGGAAATACGACATCGGCATGCTTACCAAGACCATTCTCTATGCCATCGACCGCAAGAAACTGCAAACGCGCCTATTGCAATCGGAAAAGATGGCGGGCATAGGTACCATGGCCGCCAGTATAGCCCATGAACTCCGGACACCGTTGGGGGTTATAGAGCTGGCGGTAGATAACCTGACACATTACCTGAAACCGGAAGATGAAAAAGTAAAAGTCCTGATCAGCAATATACTGAAGAAAATACGCGAGACAGAAAAGACCATCAACGATATATTGAGCTATTCCAGGCTGAGCAAGCCGGTTTTTACCAAAGCCGATATAAATGACGTGGTAAAATGCGCCTTGAACGATGTGCGGGGTCTGTTCCTGGATTATGATATAAAAATAACGGAAGAATACGAGAATGTGCCCAACATCAAGATCGATGAGGTACAGATGGCCGGCGTATTCCAGAACATAATCAAGAACGCTTATGAATCCATGGACAGGATAGGACACCTGGAGATCAAGACATCGTTCAGTGAGGGCGACGGAAGCATATATGTACGCATATCGGATACGGGGTGTGGGGTCGCCAAGCAGAACATCGAAAAAATGGATAAACCGTTCTTTACGACCAAGGCTAAGGGGATAGGCTTAGGGCTCGCTCTCTCGTCGCGGATAATAAAGGAGAACCACAAGGGGGACTTTGAGATAGTCAGCGACGTGGACAAGGGTACAACATTCATCATAAAGCTGCCGCTTTGAACGGTGGAAGCCTATTTAAGGGGAATTTATGGCGGAAAACAGGAAAAAAATATTAATAGTAGATGATGATGAAACTTTCTCGCAAATGGTCAAGATGAACCTGGAGGAGATAGGCGGGTTTGAGGTGAGGGTGGAGAACAACTCATTACAGGCTCTTTCCTCGGCCAGGGCGATGCAGCCCGACCTGATACTTCTGGACATGATGATGCCTGATATGGATGGTGGAGAGGTCGCCCGCATGCTACTGATGGACCCGCGTCTTCGCCGGATACCTGTGATCTTCCTTACCGGTATAGTGCAGGAAGAAGAGCTGGCTTCTTCGGGCGGCATGATGGGCGGAAGGCATTTTATAGCGAAACCCGTGAGTACCCAAAAATTAATAGACGATATCAACCGTGTACTGGACAGGGTGTAAAGTAGTTCAGTCTAGGTTTTCCAGGGCTTTCTTATACATGCTGTACGCTTTTTTGTATTCCCCGCGATCGTAATATTTATCTCCCTGTTCTATCAGCCTGGCGGATTCACGTACTTTCGTGTCGCCAGTAAGGCTTTTAGGGGCAGGGTTGATCGTGGCGGGCGGGGTCGCGGAAGCCGCAGCTGTCGTGGTCCCAGGTGTTTCACTTTTCTGCCCGGATTCGAGTTTCTTGACCCGGGCCTCCAGTTGTTCCAGCAAGTTGATCTCGTTCTGCTGGCTGGCCGAAACAGGTCTTATCACAGGTTCCACGCTCTTGTCGGTAATGTCTGGTGCCCCAGTGTTCCCATCCCGGGGGGCGAGATCGGCGGAACAAAGCGCCAGATATTTCCGCGCGTCCATGTTTTCCGGGTCATTTTCCAGCGCTTCCGAAAATTTAGCGCTGGCATTATCAGTATCACCATTATCAAGGAATATCTTGCCTTTTTTGACCAGTATTTTCGCCGCGAATATCTTTTGCGCCAATTCTTTTACCGCGTCATCACTTGCCTGGACATTTTCCGGGGCGGACGCAGGGAAGGTTACGTCGGTCCCGGAGGACGATATCCCCGATGGGCTTTCCACGTCAGGCGTAACGGAAGTGTCCGCCGGGCCTATCATGTCCAGAAAGCGTCGGGCTTCGCTGTTCTCGGGATCTTTTGCCAGGGCTTCCTCGAATTTCATTCTGGCCGTGGCTACGTCGCCGTTATCATAACACCGGCTTCCTTCTTTCACGAGAAGAGAGGAGTGGTATATGTTCTCGGCGAGGAGAGTTACCTCATCCTGGCGGCCGGCTGTCGCGGTATTGTCCGAAGAATGGGCGACCTTAGGGCCCGTTGCCAGGAACGCGCATATGATCAGAAAAATACAGGTGTATCTACCGGTAAAGTTACTCATAATAGCCTTTGTACCCTTCGTAATTTTTATGTTGAGCACCATAACCTTTATACCCTTTGTAAGAATTGGACTCATCTTGCCCCGATACCGTCGAACCTCTGCCATAGCCCAGCTCAAGTAACCTTTGTTTGAGCTTATGAACATATGTGATCTGTTCTTTGTATGGATTGGACGAAGGGGCTGATGTGTCGGAATAGGACGACACTTTTTCGTCTGACGCGGCCAGCCGGTCTTCGGCCAGGTCTTTTTGCGCGTCGGCCATCAATCTAAGCTCTTTGTTCTTTTCGGCGATGAAATCCAGGAGGGAAGGGTCCTCTTCGGCCATATTTATGATCTCTTTGTAGCATTTAGCGGCCTTGATAAGGTCTCCACGCTCCTCCATTTTAGCGGCAAGATCATAAAAATCCTTTATTTCAGCCTGTTTTTCCTCCAGCCGTCTCTTCCTTTCCTGTTCTACTATCTCAGCCTTGAGGATATCAAGCGAATTGAGCGAAGTCGTGTACATATCAGCTATATCCGCCCCACGGTCATTATTCAGCGGGTCAGAGGTATCTGTGTCAGTGGACGCGCAGGTAATAGCGGCCACAAGAAGGGACATAGCCGTCACTGTTATGGCGAGAATGGGTCTTGTTATGCTCAAAATGTCCTTGAATGGCATCAGTATTTTATCTCTTCCGTGTTTATCCCCAGATCATCATAAGGGTTCTCGGGTTTTTTCGCCCCGCGTTTAAGTGATGCTATCCTCATCTTAACCTCAAAAAGGTCTTCCGCGTCCGGCTTCATCGCCAGGTATTTCTCGTAATACTTAATAGCGGATGTATTGTCGTGCTTGACCAGATCGTATATGTATGCCATGTTGTAATAAGTATCGGCGTTATCCCCGTGAGTATCAATGTAGTTCTGGAAAGTCTTAAGGGCGTCATCGAACATCTTTGCTCTCACATAAGCGAGAGCCATATCGTATTTCAACGCTTCTATTTCCCGTTGAAGGTCGGATATGGTCTGGGCCTGTTCCGGTGATCCACCGTCCGAATAATTCTCGTAATATTCGATGCGTTTAAGCGCCAGTTCCTTTACTTCCTTGGCGTAGTCTTTTAATTCTTTCATCTCAGGGGGTATGTTGTCGAGCTCACCGGAGGTAGAATAACTGGCAAGCGTGGTCTTGGAACGAGGTATGGTAGCCAGGGTCTGTTCAAGCCGGGCTTTTTCTTCCGCCAGCGTGTTTTTCTCGTCGAGCAACCGTTCCTTGCTGGTAAGTATCTCTTTTACGACCGAGGAATTGTCCATCATGCGTTTTTTCAGTGTAGCATTTTCATTGTAGAGATAAAATCCCAGGGCAAAAGACGCTATAAGAAGCACCAGCAACAATAAGTACCCGAGTACGTTCCCTGTATCAGTTCTTGCCTTATTCATTTTTCCAACTCCGATCGTGTTTTATATTTTACGTGTAGGATTCTTCAGCTTGTTCACGTTGAATTCGGGCCCGGATCGTTCGTAGTCCATGTAATCCGAGTTTTCCGGTATCTTCTCACGTTTTTTTCCGTTCCATATGTTCTTGTCCACTCCCTTGATTATGTGGGGAGTTATGAAGATTATGAACTCAGATGGAGTATCATATACAGAACTTTTGATCCCGGCTACCATTGCCGTGTTGTTGTCTTGTACCTTCAGCGTAGTCTCCGCGGAAGAACTGTGGATCCGGCGCGGTGAGGACGAGGAAGTAAAATGACCGTCTTCTTCAATATAGCTTATTTCCGGATGTACCCGCAGGGTGACGAAACCATCCCTGTTGATAGTAGGTTTGACCGACAGTTTTATGCCAATATCCGTAAAATTGACCTTGCCGGGCTGCCCCCCGTCAGGCCCCGCCATGGAGAGAACGTCGGTCGTGAAGGCTTCTTTCGTCCCGACGTGGATCACCGCGTTCTCATTATTGGCCGATATTATGCGGGGACTGGCTATAAGCTTTATTTCCCCCATCGAGGTCATTTTATCGATAGTGGAACGTACTTGCCCGCCTTCGAATCCCAACACCTGTATCTCGGATATGTTCCCGGACGCCGAAATGTCCCCTTCTTCCATTGGCACTGGAGTGCCGGGAACGACCTGGCCCCAGTCGGATATTTCCGGAGAGCCGTTCCGGGAATAGAATTGTGCGATCTCGAACTCGAGGTATACCTGCCGGGTTTCCTGGTCTAGAAGGTATATGGCCTGTTTTACGCGGTTCATGTTACCGGACAGATCGGTCACTATAACGGAATTGGTCCGGGCATCGGCAATGACGCTTCCGGTGCCTTTGGTAACGAGCGAAGAGACTATCTTTTCAATATCGGCCGCGCTGGCGTATTGCAGCTCGAAGGTCTCTGTTTCTATGGGTTGGTCCAGATCTTCGGCCGCGTCTCTCATCAGTTTGAGCCTGTAAGGCGTATCCATCAGGATAAGGGTCCCGGTAGCTTCATCCCAGACGATCTTCCCCACACGGCTTTTGAGCTTATCCATGGCCTCATATACCGCTTTCGGCTGGGCATGCCTGAGTTTTATGGTTAAAGCCTTCCTTCTCTCGTTGAACTTCTCCCCATATTTAGATTTGTACTCGTCCTCGGTCATTACGATGATGAGGTTATTGCCTTTTTTTTCATAAGCCAGGTCCTGGGTCTCCATTATGACATCCAGGACCTCATCATAACTGACGTTATCCAGGAACAAGGTTATTTTGCTGGTTACGTTCTTGCTGGGGATTATGTTCTTTCCCAGTTTCTGGGATAGTATCTTGAAGAGCTGCGAAGGTTCTATGCCGCGCAGGTCCAGAGATAACCTTTCCCCGGAAACAAGGTCCAGGGAGGTATCCTCCGGTATCGCCGATACCATTGGGAACGACCATGTGAGCATGATCGACGCGACCGCGACGGAAAGCACCAGTTTACCTAAGTATCGCTTCGCCATCATTTGACCTCAGGTAGACATGCCTGTCAGTTATTTTTTCAACTTTATATTTGCCGATGTTCTCTCCTTCGTAGATCATGTAACTTTTATTGGACCCGGTATCCTCGACAACGGCCTGGGGCCTATCGCTCCAGAAAATGCCGACAAGATTAAGCCCGGGCGGGGTCCTCAGTGTATCCGGTGCCGGTCGAGCGCTATCCGTTCCCGTAATGCCAATAAGGGTCTGTATGCCGTTAAGTTTTGTGTCCAGGTACCTTTGCTGGAGCAGGAAGAACCCGGCAAGGGTCATCAGCATTAACAGGAAGACCAGCAGGAAGACCTTTAAGAGCGTACTCTTGATAAGTGGCCGTCCAGTCTTCCTTCCTTTTTGCGTAGTATCTTCAAGGGATGGGTCGGTCTTTTGTTCCGCGGTCACGGACTCCTGGGACAAAAGACCCCCGGGTACTTCTATGAAATGCAGTAACTTTTCCTCAGCTGTAAGTTTTTTGTTGGAAATGCCCATTAGCAGGCCAAGCCTCCGTTTTATATTATGATCTCCTGCGCGACAAGATGTCTTATAACGTCCCCGGTCACTACCGTTTTGTCGTGCATTATCAGTTCGCGTAAGGCGTTGTGGCAAAGCATGCCTATGCGCCTTGGATATCCCTGCGTATGTTCGTATATTTCCCTGAAGGCCTCGTCCGTAAAGAGCGGAGTGTTGCCGGCGTATCCCGCGGTCTTGAGGCGAAAATTTATGAGCTCTTTCATTTCGCTGAGCTCAACGATAGGGTTCAATATGTATTTAAAGCTGATCCTGTCAACAACGTTCCGTAACTGACGCAGCTGTTCCTGCAGTTCAAGTTGGCCGACAAGGACTAGTTGAAGTAATTTGAAATCATTGGTCTCATAATTGAGCAGTACCCGAAGTATCTCAAGGGATGGAAGTGAAAGTTTCTGGGCTTCGTCAATGAGAAGTACTATCGTCTTGTCCTCTTCCACGGTTTTCTGGAAAAGAAAATCCTGTAACATTTCCTTGCGTTCCGCGGAACTGAAGATGCGATGATCCGTGTTAATGCCGAAGGCCTTCATGAGGGAGTCCAGAAAGATCGTTTCGTCGCTAAAATCCGGATCCAGTATCATTGAAAATTCTATGTTGTTCCGTTCTTTGAACATTTGCAGAAGCTTTCTGCACAGGGTGGTTTTGCCTGTTCCAACGTCACCCATGATAACGGAAAGTCCTCGTTTAAGCCGTACTTCTATCATGGCCTTGATCAGGGCCGCTTTGTGTTCATGTGACGCATAAAAAAATTGAGGGTCGGGGCTGGTCGAGAAAGGTTCTTTTGTCATTCCTAAAAGCTGATAATAGCTCATTATGCGCCCTCGGTCCGGTACTACATGTAGTGTTTTTCTGAGGAGATAATATCTATATCTATGATATAACTTTTGCCATGTATATAATACATTATAAAGTTTAAGATTGTCAATAGCAATAAAAGGTATAAATGACAATATCGGATCGACATCAAGGTGGAAAACTCGGGTTTTACGGCCGAGAGGCCGAACGGAGACATGGATAGGTCTTTAAATAATTAGTATTGTAGGCCTATCAGACAAAAAAACCTGTCCTTTGGACAGGCTGTTTTTTGGTGCTTTTGTTATTCCTTCGAAGCCATGGGCGAAAGCACCATAGCGAAGTAGAATGGTGCGCGAGGCGAGAAAACCAGCTACCGCCATTACCTTGAAAAACAAAGCGCAGGATCCTCGACTCGCGAAATGTGCCGGAACGAGGTATTTAGCCGGAAAAGAGGTTTTCGGGAGAAAGACCGAGAGGAGGCGCAATAGGTCTTAGTACAATAAGACCTATTATAGCAAAAAACCCGTTCACCAGAACGGGCCTATTTTGGTGCTTTTGTTATTCCTTCGAAGCCATGGGCGAAAGCACCATGGCGAAGTAGAATGGTGCGCGAGGCGAGATTTGAACTCGCACAGGATTGCTCCCGCCAGCCCCTCAAGCTGGTGCGTCTGCCATTCCGCCACTCGCGCAACGCTACCGGTCATATTAGCGGGTCATAATTATTCATGGCCGGTCCCGTGGTATCTCACCGGCAAATGGTAGCCCCAACGGGATTCGAACCCGTGTCGCCAGAATGAGAATCTGGTGTCCTAGGCCAGGCTAGACGATGGGGCCACTGCGTAAAAACCCGAAAATATAAAGAACGAGGATTTCAGGTAAGAAATATTAGCATAGCGGGCAGGCTTTGTCAACTCAAATGCGCTTATCATGTTATGTATAAGGACCTTACCAAAAAACAGGGGGATGTGCCTATTTTTATCCATATGTCCGGTCGCCGCGGACAGAGGACCTTTCGCGTAGAGTATCGGGTAATTGACTCGGATAACTTTTCAGGTATACTTTCTTGTAGATGATGTTAAGGGTGGTGTGAACGGAGTATTTGAAAGGACTGATGATGGGAAAAGGCAGCAAGTCGGACAAGCGGAAATATGCCAGGCTTGATCTTATGAGCAAGGTGAATTTTATCGTGATCGAGACCGGGGGGGGAGAGGCGCCGGCCAACAGGTTCCGTGCCGTAGGTAAGAATATAGGGGTAGAAGGGATACTTTTTACCGCGGACAAAGAACTTCCTAAAGGCACGGTAATAGATCTCGAGATATTCCTGCCAGGCAGGGCCGATCCGGTATATATAGAAGGGGAAGTAATGTGGTGCGCTTCCGTTAAGCAGCGCGGCAAGAAAAAGATGGAATATGATATAGGGGTCAAGTTCCTTACGATGGACAAGAACCATGTGCTGCTATTGATAAAATATGTATGCGGAGAACTTGCTGAAGATACGATCGGGCCAAAGGGCAGGCTCGCTCGGCCATGATCATACGCTGAACTTGATCGAGACTATGTCGCCGTCCTTTACGATATAATCTTTGCCTTCAAGCCTGAATTTCCCCGAGCTCTTGACCTCACGCTCGGAACCCAGTCCACGTATATCATCGTATGAGAATACCTCGGCCCGAATAAAACCGCGCTCCAGGTCCGAATGTATCTTACCCGCGGCTTTGACCGCGGGAGTCGCGCTATTTATCGTCCATGCACGCACTTCGTCCTCTCCGACCGTAAAGAAAGAGATTAGCCCCAGTGTGGAATAAGCTTTTCGTATAAAGGAATTGAGCGAAAGTTCCTTTATCCCGATATCGTCCAGGAAGGCCTGACGGTCGGCCTCGTCGAGCCGGCGTATTTCCGCTTCGATATTTGCGGACATGGCCATGGAGTTCGCAAGCCCGGTCAGGAGTTCAGAAGTACGCGGAGTGTCCGCGGCGTCATCGGAAATATTCAGTAACGTAAGTACGGGTTTCATGGTGAGGAACTGGAACGAACGCACGCTTTTTTCTTCTTGCTCGGTAAGTTCGGCTTCCGAAGCGTTCTTTTCCGCCATCAGGAGATCCAACACTTTTTTCAGCGCGGAAAGCTCGGTTTTGTCCTGTTCTGTTCCCGCGCCTTTCGACACGATCTTCTGAAGTTTTTCCAGCCGCTTTTCCGCGATGGACATGTCGGCTATTATAAGGCCTGTCTTTATCTGTTCAAGGTCGCGTAGGGGGTCAATGCTGTTAAGTGGGTGCGGGACATTATCGTTATGGAAGTCGCGTATCACGAACACAAGGGCATCTACTTCGCGCGCGACCGCGACTATTTTCGGGTCGGAAGAATCATTTATATTCCCGGGGATGTCGACGAACTCAATGGTCGCGTATACGGTCTTTTTCGGGTTATACAATCCCGAAAGCCAGTCTATGCGCTCGTCCGGAACGCGGACGATGGATATATGAGCTTCTATTTTTCCGAAAGCCCCGGCTTCCTTGTCGGCGCCGGTCAACGCATTAAAGACCGTGGTTTTTCCTGAACGGTCGAGGCCTATTATGCCTAATTTCATATTTGGCTCCTTTTGTGGCATAATATATCATGGATAGAAAGATATATCAATCCGGTTTTTTTTCATGTTCGTGAAAAGTTGCTATCCGGGGGTGAGGCCGGGCACATTGTGGAATAAAATAGCTAAATTAACGCTTTTTTATACATTTTTTCCCAAAAAAAACTGTATTTTAGCTTTTAGTGGAGTAAAATTAAGGAGTATGTTATGGGCCGTATGTTCAAGGACAAGATATCCCGAATGATCGGAATGATCGAGATCTTCATAGGTACGGTCACTTTTCTGGTATGTACCGCTGTTCAGTTCTTTAAGATATCGAACATGACCGCGAAGCCGACAGGAGTTTTTGTATTTGTTGCGATAAGTGCCATAATCGCACTGGTGTTAGGAGGAGGGATACTATGTGAGCGGAAATGGGCGAAAAAATATCTTATGTATTTTTCCGGATACGTTATCATGTTGAAGGTCATGGCTTACATGGGGGTCATATCGATGAAGGGGCCCATATTCGTTGTCTTTCCCTTGTGGATCAAGGATATCATCTCGATCGTCTATCATTTAGCGGTCATTTATTTTCTTTCTGGGATAACATTTACAAAAAGTTAGCCGAAGTCCCTCCCTGGATCAACGAGGAATTTTTAATATATATCAAAGCCAGATTTGACTTTTCACATCTTGTTAGGTATATTAATAAAAAACTTAAAAAGTTAGATTATGCCTTTGAATAAGCAAAACTAAGTTTTTATATTTTACGGGACAAAACGGAGGTAGAAATGGAAAAGAGCGATAATACCATCCGGTTCTTTAATATACGCCCCGAGAATGAAAAACATATATTCAATCTCAAGGTCTTCGGCGATATAAAAAAATACGGGAAGGTCCGTACGGAAGATATGGCGGGTCCCGCTTGTGACGTAGAAGCGCAGGTTTCCCAATATCTAAAGTCCGCTTTGAGCGAAGGGATAATAAAGGTAGGCGGAGAGGATGGTCCTGCGGCTGTTACATTCATCGCTTCCGAGAAAAAGATGGTCGGAGTGGGGTTTACCGACACCAGCGCGTATCTTACGGCGATAGATACTTCCGGAGAGATCTCTGACAGCGAAGAAATAGAGATAAGCAGGATATCCAGGTTAGAGGGGAAGAATAAGGAGATAAAAAGTATAGCCGAGACTATCAGCGCGGCCAGTGTGCTGAGGAGCTCGGGCCTGGATTCTATAGGTATAGCCATGCCTGCGCGGTTAATGGAGATCAACCCTAAGGCGGCGCGTATAATGAACCAGGTACTGACAAAAGCGTTCAAGAACAAGATATTCATCGGGAGAGAGGCTACTGCGGCCGGGTATGGAGAAATGGATTCCAAACGCGAATTCCGGGACAAGAACGTGCTGTCGATGTATACCGATGCCGGAGACGGGGCGATGATAAAAGGAGAGAATATTTTCGAAGCGGATTCCGCCTCGCAGGGTAATCTGGCGTATCTGAGCCCGTGGAACCAGTTCAGCATAGTCGCTACAGCCAAAGAACTGGTGTCAAAAGGCGTAGGTACCGAGATAGTTAACCTGGTCAAGGGGAACATAGATGACATCTCCCTGGAAGTTATACTTCAGGCCGCCGACAATAAGGACGAATTGGCGGACGATCTCGTGAAAAGGGCCGCTTTAGCTCTTGGCGTAAGGGTAGCTTACCTCGTGAATATGTTCAACACGGATGTCGTTATTCTGAGCGGGGGTACAGAAAGAAGAGAAGGCGGATTTCTGGGGTACGTCGAAGAAGGCGCGAAAAAATTCTATCTTAAAGAAGTATCCGGCAAGGTCAGTATGGTGCCAGGTATTTTGGGCAAGAAAGCGGTGTCAATAGGCGCGGCATTACTTTGCCGGAGACAACTATTCATGGAGGTTGGGGTATGAAGAAGAACTCACGCACGGAAAAAACATGTATCATATGCGGAAAGCCGTTCGTACCGAACAAGTACAGGCCGAACCAGAGCGTATGTTCAAGCCTGGAATGTCAGTATCAGCGGCAACTGCAGAACATGAAGGTCTGGAGAGAGAAGAACCCCAATTATTTCAAGTACAAAGAATCTCAGGATAAATCGTGGAAACAGGCCTGTCGGGAGCGTTCCCTGGAGTGGAGGAAGAAGCATACGGAATATCTGCAGCTTTACAGGGAAGCTAATAAGGAAAGGCATCGGGAATACATGAGGGATTACATGAGGCAATACAGGCAGAAGAAAAGACATGACAGGGAAGAACCCGAAGGATAGAGCGTGTCGAACCGTATCCGGGAGTTTGTTGACTGAAAAGACCCAGAACGCAGGCAAAAATTCAAAGTGGAGATGACTTGGTAAGACACGACTTGGCTGATAACTCGGGGATGAAAGATAGAATAAGGAGAGGGATGAGGCGTCTCCTTATATCTGTTGTCGTAACGCAGATGACATTTTCCCCCTTTACCTTCGCGTGGTCCCAGGATAAGGCCGCTTTTTCCGATGAGGAAAAGGACAAGATGAGAGAAGATGCCATGGCGGAAGCCATGCGCAGGCTCAAGGTCCGTGAAGCTGAGGAAAAAGAAGCCGTTGCTGAAGCCAGGAAAAGGTTGGAAGAAAAAGCCAAACAGGATGCTGTCCTGGGAGCGGCGAATGAATTTGTGCTCAAGGCTACCCAGGCGTTGAACGAAAAGGATTTCCGGAACGCTAGAAAATACGCCAAAGCCGCCCTGGAAATAGCCCCGGACCTCGCTCAGGCGGAAGAACTCCTGAAGATGGTGGATTTCGCGGAACTGGAATATGAACCGGGGCAACGGGAACTATTCAGGAAAGAACGGACTACAGGCAAGGACGCCGCACAAGAGGAAGAAGGATCATCCGAGCGGAGCGCAGAGATATCCGCGAGCCTCAAGGCCGCGGGAGCGTACCTGGCGCAAGGGGACACCAGAAGGGCCCGGGCAGCCGCAAGAGCTGTTCTTGCCGAGGATGACAAGAACAAACAGGCCCAGCTACTGCTTGCCAGGACGTATGTGGCGGAAAAAAGATCGGCACGTCCTGTTGTGCCCGCCGGCAAAACCTCTGCAGGAAGCTCGCAAAATACTACCAAACAGACCATTGACAGTTATCTTTCCAGGGCTAAAGCCAGCCTGGAACGGAACGAATTATACGCGGCCAGGATATTCGCGGAAAAGGCCTATCAGCTTGACAGCATGGATCCTGATGTGGACAACGTTATTTCCCGGATAGCCTCGGCGGAGCAGGAGTATGCAGCCGCGGAAGAGAGGCTGCGCCGTGAGGCTGAAGAGAAAAAAAGAGCTGAGGAAGAAGAAGCCAGGAGAAGGGATGAAGAAGAAAGGCTTGCCAGGGAAAGGACTAGCAGGATAGAAGAACTTCTCGACCAGGCGGACAGACATATAGAGGAAAACAATTTTATCCGGGCAAGGAAAGCTGCAGATGATCTCAGGGGCATGGGAGAAACAGGCACGGCTGATTCTCTTTATGGCAAGATCCAGGACGCTGAGCTTATATATAAGGAAGAAAAAGCGATCGCGGAAAAAGCCGAACGCGTAAAAAAGTTCGTACAGGAAGGTGAAAAGGCCTTGTCTTCAGGCGACCTGGAACTTGCGCGTAAATACGCGGATGAGGCGTTAGGGGAAGAAGGCGGGGATGGTACAGCTGAGGATCTTTCCGCCCGGATTGACAAGGCGAAAAAGGAAGTGGAGGCGGCGGAAGCTCTCCGCAGGGCGGAAAGAGTGGCGGCGGCCCTTGACCAGGCGCGTAAAGAGCTGGAAAATAACGGTTTCGAAAAAGCGCGTATATATGTGCGGGAAGCCCTTCAGCTTGAGAGCGGGAACGAAACCGCCCAAAAACTCCTGAAGGAGATATACCTGGGAGAAGAGGAGTATCGCGCTGAAAGAGAACGGAAAAAGAGGCAGGCGGAGGAAGAGGAAAGGAACAGGCTAGAAGCGTTGAAAAAGGCCCAGCAGGAGCGGGAACTTGAGCAGAGAAAGGAACGGGTAGCATGGTATCTTGAGCAGGCCGCGGAAAAGAACAAAGATAGAGAGTTCGACCGGGCCAGGGAGTACGTGAAGAAAGCCCTTACAATAGATCCGACCAGCGAAAAAGCCAAGAAGACCGTCAGGGTAATAGACGCGGACGAAGAAGAGTATATAAATGAGTTGCGACAAAGGAAGAAGGTCTCGGAGGAAAGGAAGAAAGAGGAGGAAGAGGCACGCGCCAGGGAAGAAGAGGCGGCCAGAAAGAGGGAACTGGAAGAGGCCAGGAAGCGTAAAGAGATCCAGGACCTGGAAAGAACGACGAGAGTAAATGACCTTCTCGAAAAAGCGGAATTGGCGCTGGACGGCAAGGATTTCAGCGCTGCGCGTGAATATGTGAATAAAGCCCTTACCCTTGAAGGCAATAACGTTAAAGCAATAAGCGCGATGCAGGGCATAAACAGCGCTGAAAGGGAATATGAGGCTAATAAACTGAGGCGGCAGGAAGAACTTAACAAACAGCAGAAAGAGGAGAAAGCCGCCGCGGAAACAGCCCGTATAGCGATGGAAGAACAGCTAAAACGCGAAGCTCAGCCGGGCGTCAGTGAATATATCGACAAGGCGGAGGAGGAGTTGTCCCGGGGGAATTATGAGGAGGCTAGGGTATATGCCCGGAAAGCGATAGGAGCTGACCCCAACAATGTTGTGGCTCACAGGCTGATCACACGTTCTTATATGGAAGAGAAGAAGGGTGTGCTGGATGATCCCCGGCAGGAAGAGAAAGCGCCTGAAGTTCAGGAAAAGCCGGCATCTGAGGGTAAAGCGGGATCTTCCGCGATAGACAATGAACTTGTAGCGGCGCGCGAAAAAATGGCGGAAGGCGATTTTTCGGGAGCCAGGACACACGCGCGGAAAGTCCTCAGCGTTGATAGCAATAACCTGGAGGCGCAGTCCATAATGACCACTTCGTATTTGAGGGAAAGAGAAAAAATACGGGGAAAGGACACGGTTCGCGCCCTGAAAAATAAAGAAGAAGCCGCTCGACCTTCATCGCGGGAAATAAAGAGCGTTATGGATGAAGCCATAGCGGCTCTTAACGAGAACGAATTCGAGAAGGCAATGGGCCTTGCTGAGAAAGCTCGTCAGATGGATCCCTCCAACGAGGAAACGAAGACCCTTATCGAGCAGATAGGGCAGTTACGGGCGTCCTATGAAAGGGACGTGAAAGCGAAAGAGCAGGCCGAAGCGGAAAGCGAGAAACAAAAGGAAGAACGGGAAGCCAGAGCGAGAGAAGAACAGGAAGCCAGAGCGAGAGAAGAACAGGATGCCAGGGCGAGAGAAGAACAGGAAGCCAGGGTAAGGGAAGAACAGGAAGCCAGGGCGAGGGAAGAAAAAGAAGCAAAGGGATTTGAGAAAAGGATAACCGGATATCTTGACAAGGCCGAAAGGTCCTTGGAGGAACAGGATTTCAGCAAGGCGCGAAGCTATGCTGAGAAGGCACTGGAACTGGCCGGGAGTGACGAGCGGGCCAGGGATATGATAGATGCCATCGACTTGGCGCAGAGAACATACGCGGAGGAAGAGCGGAAGCGTAAAGAGGCCGAAGAAGCGGCGCGTAAAGCCCGGGAAGAAGAGGCCAGAAGGTCGGAAAAAGAACGGGCCCGTGAAAAGGCACTGGAAAGCATGTCCTATTTCAAGACGGCGAGCGATTTGATGGGGCAGGGTAAATTCGATGAGGCCCGCAAGAACATATATCTCGCGTTCAACATACCCGAAGACAGCCTTCAGGCAAAAATATTACTTTCGGAGTATGATTTCCACGACAAGAACGGGAAGAAATTCACTTCCATGAAGGAGATCAGGGAGGGTTCCCTTTCCAGTATTGACGCGGAGGAACGCAGCAAGAAAGAGATCGAAGAAGCGGCGCGTAAGGCCGAAGAAGAGGAAAAGGCACGGGAAAGAGAGCTCCGTGAACGCGAGGAAAAGATAACCGGGTATCTGGACAGGGCCAGGGGATATCTTGAAAAAGGAAGCTTTGACCGGGCGAGAGGTTACGCGGAAAATGCGCTGAAAGTCGACGAGAGCGACGAGCGGGCCAGGGAAATGATAAATGCCATAGACTCGGCGGAGAGAACATACGCGGAGGAAGAACGGAAGCGTAAAGAGGCCGAAGAGGCCGAACGCAAGGCCAGGCAGGAAGCGGCGGCCAGGGAAAAGGAAGCGCGCGAAGCGGCCGAGCGCGAGAAAAAGATAACCGGGTACCTGGACAGGGCCAGAGGATATCTTGAAAAGGACAGCTTCGGACGGGCGAGGAGTTACGCGGAAAATGCACTGAAAGTCGACGGGAACGACGAGCGGGCCAGGGAAATGATAGATGCCATAGACTCGGCGGAGAGAACATACGCGGAGGAAGAGCGGAAGCGTAAAGAGGCCGAAGAGGCCGAACGCAAAGCCAGGCAGGAAGCGGCGGCCAGGGAAAAAGAAGAAAGAGAAGCCGCTAAAGCCGCTGAGAAAAGCATGGCGTATTTCAAAAAAGCGAGTGATATGCTTGACAGGGGAAGGTATGACCAGGCGCGTAAGTACGTGGATATAGCGTTCAACATACCCGAAGACAGCGCCCAGGCAAGGATAATATTGTCCGAGTATGAGTTCCTGGACAAAAATGGTGTCCAGATCACTACGATACAAGGCATAAGGGAAGGATCGTTGTCCAAGATCGAAGAAGCGGAAGCGACCACGGCCGCGGGACGTCTGGAAGAAAAGGTGCAGGCTGAGAGCGTTGATCCGGGCGTCGACGCATCCGCGGAAAGGTCTGAAGCCGACCAGGAAAAGATTAATAACTATCTCGCAAAGGCCAGGGGATATCTGGACCAGGGGAATTGTGCGAAAGCAAGAGCGATGATGGACAAGGCATCCAGGCTCGGGGCCGCGGGGACAGATGCTGATATTTTAAGGATCGCCATCGAGAACGCCGAGCGGAAAGAACGCGAGCGTCTTGTTGATGAGAAGGCCGCGCAATACGCCGAAAAAGCCGAGAAAGCCCTGGACAGGAACAGGTTCGACGAGGCCGAGAACTATGTCCAAAAAGCCTTGGAGCTCAAGGAAGGGGACGAAGCGCTTAACGGCCTGCTGACCAGGATAAGCTCCAGGAAACAAGAGCATGAAGCCGAGATGCGGATGACCAAGGAGGAAGAAGAAGCCAGGAAACAGGCTGAAGAGGCTGTAAGGGCCAGGGAAAAAGAAGAGGCCAGGAGGGAAAAAGCCCGACAGCAAGCAGATAAGGATATAGCAAAAGCACAGGAATTCTTTGACGCGGGGGATTACGGGCAGGCCAGACATTATCTGTACCAGGTAAAAGACTCTGTGCCGGATGATTCCCGGGCGAATGAGATGTTGACGGAGATAGACAAGGCCGAGATGTTCGGCAAACGCGAGAAATTGGATGATATAAGACGGGAAAAACTGGAATTGTCCATGAAAGAGCCGGACGGCGACCCGATGAAGGAACATAACGAGCCCAAGGGTTGGATGGACCAGATGACTGGTATGTTCGAGAAGAGAACAGATGGGCCGCGTAACGATACGTTGAACGAATCCCATGAGTACACGATTGATGAGTGCGTTAACGCGTCCCTCAACGCCAACCAGAGAGTAGTTGTCGCTGATAAACAGGTCAAACTGGCCGAGATGAGGTTGTGGGAGACCAGGCGGGAATTGCTTCCGTCAGTTACCGGTAAGATCGAAAGGTCGTACGGTAAAATAGGCCAGGGGTCCTCGGACAGGCATTACCAGGGTGAAAAATATCAGGTAGAACTTAAGCAGACATTATGGGATGGGTTCGGGACATGGTTCAAGGTAAAACAGTCGCAGACAAATCTTGAGATAACCATGCTTGAAAGGGGAAAGATAGAGAACGAGGTGGTAGAGACCACGAAGAAGGCTTACTATAACCTGGACAAATCCATCAAGGCATTCGACCTGCAGGAAAAATTCAACGGAAAGGTCTCGGAGATCCATGAATTTACCGAGAAAGCCTATGAGCGAGAACTCATCCCGAAAGTGGAATACCTGAAGGTCAAGGGACAGAAAATGCAGTCAGATTTCCAGAAAGATTCAGCGAAGGAAGACGTCAGGCTGGCCGAAATGATATTGCTCCAGGCTATGGATATGGACTCGGACAAGCATATAATGATAAAGCCGGTAAGGCGCCCCGGGGAATGGTTGACCATTGGTCTGGAGAATTGTTACAGTTTGGCGTACGCGAACAGGCCCGATTTCAAGATAAAGGAAAAGACGATAGAATATTATGAGTTCGAAAGAAAGATGATGAAAGCAAAAGGATGGCCTAAGTTCGAGTTCAACGGTTCGTTCGGGCAGTCCGTGGAAACATACCAGCCCACATCCAGCGGGGGAGAACAGCGCGGATTGGCCCCTGAATGGTATGCCGGCGTTAAAGCCAGCTTGCCTATGTGGGGGAACACCCTTGAGTACAACTACGTAAGGGAGAAATGGGCGCCGACCGTCTCATCGTTCAGGGGCACCGAAAGCGCCACAAGTTATTTCTCGTTCAAGCTCCTTGACGACCTGGCGTATTTCTCGAACCTGCAAGAATCCCAGGTAGGGTTTGAAAGCGCCAAATATGAATATCTTAAGGCCAAAAAGGATGTTACGGTCGAAGTTAAAGAGGCGTATTTCAGCTATAAGAAGGCGTTACTGCAAATGGAGGTCGCCGAGGCCAGGATAGAACATCAGAAAATGTATGTAAAGACGGTAGAGGAAAGGATGCGGTACGGGGAGACCCTGGAGCCGTCACGTATACTTGAAGAATATGAAAAATTATCGACTGAGGAATACAGCCAAGTCGATAGCGATTCGAACTATTATAAGGCCCTGGTTGACCTTAATAAGGCTATAGGTGTATCGGAATATTTCAAGCCCGAGTATGAGGATATGGAATACGAAGAGTGGAAGAAGGCCACCAGGTATGCTGAACTTGATCTGGAAATGCCTGAGGAACAGAAGGAATAGAAGCTTTAAAGTTTGTGTATGACATTCCAAGATTTTGCGGAGGGGTATTATGGATGAAGATAAAAAAGATATGTTCTTCGAGGAAGATCCCGAAAATGGCGCGCGGGAAGAAAAGGATCCCGTAGAAGAAGGCGAGGACGACCTTTTTGCCGATGAGCCGGAACAGGGGAACACCGAAGAAACGCTCATGGAAGAGGCGGATGCCCCGAAAAAACGCTGGAAGTTCAAGTTTTCCGGGATAAAGAAGAACTATATGTGGATAATTGTCGGGCTTCTCGTATTGAGCTTCGTGCTGATAAAGACCGTTGGCAAGATATCGCAGATATTCATGGGGGAGAAAAAAGAGGTCAAGGAAATGGTCGAATTCCTGGAGACCATGCCGGTCAAGGTATACAAGGTTAAGAAAATGGATTTCAAGGATACGTTGCCGGCAATGGGCAGGATAGAAGGGTTCAAGGAGATAGACCTTATGTTCGATGGGAAAGGGATCCTGGAAAGTTTCAACTTCGAGGAAGGAGAGCGGATACTGGAGGGGGATATTATCGCCAGTCTTGACAACAAGGACGCGATCCTGAAACTGAAATACGCGGGCCTTGAAATGGAAAAGGCGCAGAAGCTTTATGAAATAGGCGCTGTTGAGAAAATGGTGCTGGACCAGAAGAAGCTCGAGTACGAATCCGCCAAGAACGATCTCGAGAAAACAAGCATATACGCCCCGACCGACGGCTATCTTGCCAGCAAGGAAAAGCATACTGGCGCTTTTATCGGGCCTACGGATAAGATAGGGACGTTCGTTGATTATAGTGAGGTATATGCCGCGTTCGACATAATCGAGGAGGATTCCCCGAAGATCGACCTGGGCCAGACCGCGGAAGTGTTCCTGGACGCTTATCCCGGGGTGTCGTACAAGGGCACAATAGACATGATATCCCCCGTAATAGAGGGCAGGACCAGGACGCAGAAAGCAAAAATTGAATTACAGAACGAAGAGAACAAGATGAAACCCGGCATGTTCGCCCGGGCCATCATAAATACGTACGAGAAGAAAGACGCGCTGATCATACCGTCGTCTTCTTTCAAGAAGAAAGAGAATAAATATTTCGTATATATCGTTCATCCGGATGAAGACGCGGAGGGAGAAGCTAAGGAAGATGAAAGCAAGATGGGGACGGTAGAGGAGCGCGAGATAACAATAGAGTACCTGACACATGACGCGGCTGAAATATCAAAAGGGTTGAGCGAGGGCGAGCTGGTGATCAGGGAAATACACCAGGATTATAAAGACAAGGATAAGGTCGAGATAACCGAAGTACAGGAAACAATGTTCTAACGCGCGGACCGGACGAGGATGTATCGGGCAGCCCTGACACGTCTTTTCCCGTTCCGTGGCGATATTGTCCATAACAGGGCACAGAACACGGGGGCCCTTAACTTACCTGTAGACAGTTGCGAGCATAAATATGGGATTACCTGAATTTTCGACAAAAAAGCCAGTCACAACCGTGATGATATTCATAGGTGTGATGCTGTTCGGCTTCATTTCGCTTACGAAGCTCCCTCAGGAATTGTTCCCGCCGATCACATATCCGCAATTAACGGTTTTTACGGGATACGCCAATGCTGCTCCTGAAGAGGTCGAGACACTCCTGACGAAGCCTATAGAGGAGGGTGTCGGTACCGTTAGCGGGCTCAAGATGATAAGGTCCATATCCAAGGAAGGTGTATCGCTCGTAATAGCGGAGTTCGATTGGGACCAGAACATGGATTTCGCTTCATTGAGGACGAGGGAAAAGGTCGACCTTGTTAAGGCCAGGCTTCCCCGGGATTCCACCGAACCGCTTGTTGTGCCTTTTAACCCGTTCGAGATGCCTATAATGACGATAAGCGTTACCGGGAACAGGAGCCCTGTTGAGTTAAGGCGCATCGCGAAGGATACCATAAAAGAAGAGCTCGAAAAGATTGATGGCGTTGCCTCCGCGTCGGTCGAAGGCGGGCTCGAAAGGGAGATACTTGTTGCCGTTGACCAGGGAAAGATGAACGCTATGGGCGTGTCGATACTGGATGTGTCGGACGCCATAACCAATTCCAACTTGAATTATCCGGCGGGCACCATAAAGGAAAGTTTTTATGAATACCTTATAAGGACCCTGGGGGAATTTTCTACGATAGACGAGATCCCGGAAGTCGTGGTGAAGAACAACGACGAAGAGCCGGAACAGAGAGAGATGCCCTATGACAAGAAATTGAAAGAAAGAAAATCGAGTTCGTCGCCTAAAATGGTGGCCATAAAAGATATAGCTGAGATCAAGGATACGTTCAAGGAAAGAAGCAGCTATTCCAGGTATAATGGCAAGGAGAACGTATCGGTGTCTATCCAGAAGCAGGCGCAGGCTAATACCATGCAGGTAATAAACCGTATCCGACAATCTTTCGATCGCCTGCATAAGATATTGCCGAAAGATGTAAAGCTCCAGGTCATACATGACCAGTCCATATTCATCAAGGACGCGATAAACGGGGTAAGGGACGCGGCGTTCCAAGGTGGTATACTGGCCTTCCTGGTGCTTCTGGTGTTCTTGAGGAATGTCAAGTCCTCCGCCATAGTTACTTTGAGCATACCTATATCCATCATGATCGTTTTCACGTTCATGTATTTCGGCGGGCTTTCGATAAACATGATGTCGCTGGGCGGGTTGGCGTTAGGTGTGGGTATGCTGGTCGATAACGCGATAGTCGTAATGGAGAACATCTTCCGCCATCGGGAGATGGGGAAACCACCGGAACAAGCCGCTACGGAAGGGGCTGAAGAGGTTTCCAACGCGATAGTAGCATCCACCCTTACTACGATAGCGGTTTTTCTTCCTATGGTGTTCGTTGTTGGCGTGGCCGGCCAGCTTTTCAAGGAATTGGCGTTCACCGTGACCTTTTCACTGATAGGGTCATTATGGGTCGCATTGACGCTGATCCCTCTTTTAAGCTGTAAGCTCGGCGGGGACAGCAAAGAAGCGGCAAAAGGCGCCGCGGCGTTCGCCGGCGGAGAGAAATGGAAACAGATGCTTACGCGGTACGAAAAGATGCTGCGGTTCTTCCTGGATCATAAGGGTATAGGCTTATTCTGTGTGTTTCTCATATTCCTGGCAAGTTTTGGGCTTTTCGGCGGGCTTGAAAAAGAATTGATGCCAAAAACCGACCAGGGACAGTTCGTGATAAAGGTCGATATGCCGGTAGGGACCAAGTTGGACGATACGGATAAGGTCGTCAGGCTGATAGAGGACCAGGCCATGAAGGTCCCGGAAGAGGAATCCGTGAGTTCGGTGATCGGGTCCACTTCAGGCGATTCGGCGAAGGACCTCATAACAAGGCTGGGGTCGCATCAGGGAGAGATAATTGTGAACCTTAAGGAGAAAAGAAAAACGACCACGGGGGATGTCGTGGTGGCGCTTAAGGAAAAAGTTTCCAGGCTGAGGGAGGCGAAGGCGGCCAACATAGAGTTTTCCATGCAACAAGGCATGATCTCGGGGGCATTTGGATCTTCAGGAAAGCCCATCATGGTAGAGATCAAGGGCGAAAAAATGGAGGTAATGGAAAGCATCGCCAAAGAAGTCGAAAAAAGGCTTGAGAAGATAGACGGTATTTTCGGGATAGAGGATGATATCCCGGAACCTTCCCCGGAAATAAGGGTGAATATCAACAAAGATAAAGCCGCCTTGTATAACATTTCCGTGGTGGATCTGGCAAGGATAGCTCAAATGGTCCTCAGGGGATATATATCGTCACAGTTCAAGGAAAAAGGGCGAGAGGTCGATATCAGGGTGCGGATGAGCGAGAAAGACAGGGATTCTTACGCCAAGCTCCACAGGATAAAGATAAGCGCGCCCGGAGGAACACAGGTCCTGCTGTCTAAACTTGCCGAATTCACGCGTGGCAAGGGCCCCAGCGAGATAAAAAGGCTGGGGCAGGAGCGTACCATGACGGTCTCGGCCAACGTTATCGGCCGAAAACTTTCGGATGTTTTCGGCGAGGTAGAAAAGAGCCTGAAAGCCATGCAAAAACCGAGTGGGTATGTCGTGAAACTTACGGGTGAATCCGAGGAAATGAAAAAGTCCTTTAACAGCCTCAGGTTCGCGCTTATACTTTCCATTGTTCTCGTATACATGATAATGGCAGCGCAATTCGAGTCGTTGTCGCAGCCGTTGATCATACTTTTCACTGTGCCGTTATCGCTCATAGGCGTCCTTGTCGCGCTTTACGTAACGAATACATCTATAAGCGTGGTCGCTCTTCTTGGGGTCATAATGCTGGGCGGTATAGTCGTCAATAACGGTATAGTCCTGATCGATTACACGAACATCCTTATGGCCCAGGGAAAAGAGATGAAAGAAGCCGTAATTGAAGCCAGCCTTGCCAGGTTAAGGCCGATAATCATGACCGCGCTCACGACGGTACTTGGTCTTTTCCCGATGGCCCTGGCTGTCGGAAGAGGGTCTGAACTCAGGGCTCCCATGGCGGTAAGTGTAATGGGCGGGCTTATGGTGTCCACTTTCCTTACCCTTGTGGTGATCCCTTCCATATTTGTTCTTGAGCATGAAATAAGGAACAGGATACGGAAAGTATCAGTGAAATGAGCGGCGGGATGATCTCTACGTGTCTCTGGCGGCCATGTCCCCGCGCTCATGGAAAGATAGAAATATGAGCCTATCCAGTTTTTCCATAAAAAAACCTATTACCACGATAATGATATTTACCGCCCTGTGCCTTATGGGGGTCATATCGCTTACACGTCTTCCGGTAGAGCTTTACCCGGATGTCTCCTTCGGCCAGATAAGTATCATCATGTACATACGCGGCGGCATACCTCCGACCGAGGTCGAGACAATGGTGACCAAACCGATAGAGGAGGCAATAAGTACGGTCTCTCACCTGGAGCGTGTCCTGTCCATATCCAAGGAAGGGGAAGCTACGGTCGTTCTGAGTTTTGACCGTGGCATAGACATGCAGCTTGCCGCGATGGAGGTTCGGGAAAAGTTCGCCAAAGTGAAAGAAAAGATGCCCAAAGAGGCGGAAAAACCCATCATCGCGCAGTTCTCCCAGACAGACGTGCCGATAGTCATATTCGCGGTCACGAGCAGGAAGAAGACAACGGAGGAATTGCGCAAGATCGTCGACGAGAATATCAAGGAGAGGATAAAAAGGATAAACGGCGTGGCCAATGTCGAGGTCGGCGGGGGCAGGGAGCGCAAGATAATAATAGAAGCGGATGAACAGGCGCTTAAAAGATACGCGGTTTCGCTTAACAGGCTTATATCCGCGCTGGGCGCGAACAATCTTAACCTGTTAACGGGAGAACTCGAGAAAGAGGACAAAAAGGTCCTTATAAGGGCCATCGGCCAATATGTTACCGTTGAGGATATCAAGTCAACGGTCGTATTGTCCAGGCCCGACGGTTCAACGGTCAGGGTGCGTGATCTTGCCGATGTAAAGGATTCCTATCTGGAGCCGCAGACGTATGCCAGGATAAATATCAAGCCCATTGTGTCCGTGTATGTCCAGAAGGAATCCAAGGCCAATACCATAAAGGTATCGCAGGCCATCCTGGAGGGTGTCGAAGAGTTGAGGACGATCCTGCCGGATGATATAGAGCTCATTGTTACAAAGAACCAGGCAGAGTTCATCCGGACGTCCATATCTAACTTGAAAGACTCACTTTTAAGGGGCGCCGCGATGATCATTTTCATACTCATGCTTTTCATGGGTAAACTCGGGAGGCACGCGGCTTATATAGTTCCGGTAGGACTGGGCGTGTCCGTTTTCGCGCCTCCGCTGTTCCTCTATGTACTGCTGATCGGACTTGTGGGGTTTCTCTTATTGTTCAAAAGTTACCGGCCCATATTCATTGTAGCGGTCTCGATCCCTATCTCGCTCATAGTAACGTTCGGTCTTATGGATATGTCGAACATGTTCGTGCCCGCGATAATGGACCTCACGATAAACTTCATAACCCTTTTCGGGCTCGCGCTGGGCGTCGGGATGCTGGTCGATAATTCCATAGTTGTTTTCGAGAATATCGTGACAAAGAGCGAACAAGGCCTGGACCAGGTTGAGGCGGCGATAAATGGAAGTACTGAGATGAATGTGGTAATATTCGCATCCACCCTGACAACGGTCATCGTGTTCCTCCCGATGCTTTTTGTGAGTAAATCCATGAGCCTTTTGTACGGGGGCGTGGCATGGACCGTTACTTTTTCCCTGTGTGTGTCGCTGTTCGTCGCGCTGATGATAGTGCCGCTCATGAGCTCCAGGGTAAAGGTGGCGGAAAAAGGAGGTATGTCCCAGGAGGTCAAGGAAGGGTTCCTCAAACCATTCTACGCGTTGCAGGAAAAAGCGCTTTTTTTCGTGTTCCGCAGGCGTTTTATGATAATAGGAATAGCCACGTTCCTGTTCTTCGTGGCCATGTTCATTTATGGAAAACTGGGCAAAGAATACCTGGGGACCACGGAACAGAACAAGTTCACGGTATTCATAGAGCTGCCCACGGGAGCAAAGCTCGATTCGAGTGATGATATCGTAAGGAATGTGGAGGAGATATTGCGAGAAGTGCCGGAAGTGAAGAGCTTTACCGCCAGGGTAGAAGGCTGGTCGAGCAAGGTGTATGTCGACCTGGTCGGGCTGAAATCCAGGAAAAGATCGGTGGCGGAGGTCATAGAAAGCCTGCGGCCCAAGGTGGAGAGGCTGCAGCCGGCGTTCATATATTTCGAGGAAGAACAGGAAGTCGGGACAAAGGAAATAATCCTTAACGTTTTTGGGCATGATTACGAGATATTAAGGGAAATAGCCATAGCGATAACCACAAGGATGGGTCGTGTCCCTTATTTTACGGACACCAAGATACGTATGCGTGAAGGAAGACCGGAACTAGATCTCAGGATAGATAAGCAAAAAAGCGCGCATTTCAACTTTAACACCAAAGATGTGGCTGATATGGTGCACGCTAAGGTCCGCGGTGTAAGGGCAACGATGTTCCATACCAGGTCCGCCGAGGTGGAAACGATCGTCAGGATGAAGGAAAAGGACCGGCGTACCGTCAAGGATATACATTCCCTTTCGGTTTCCAAGGCTGGGGACGACAGGGTCGCGCTTGACCAGATAGTGGATTTTGAGTATGGCCTTGGTCCGAGTGAGATCTGGAGGAAAGACAGGGCCCGGATGATACAGGTGAGCGCGAACGTTGGGGAACTATCATTGGGGCAGGCCGCGCAAATATTGGACAAGGAACTTGTGGACCTGAAGCTCCCGGAAGATTATTTTTATGAGATAGGAGGGGATTACCCTACTCTGATGAAGACCCAGAGTGAATTCGGGATGACGATCGTGGTCATCATAGTCCTGATCTACCTGGTTCTGGCGTCCATATTCGAGTCTTACAGGCAGCCGTTCATAATAATGGTGACCGTGATGCTCGCTACCATAGGCGCGATAGGGGCTTTGTATATGACAAAGACCACCGTGGGTATGGGGGCCCTGATCGGGATGATGATGCTTGCGGGTATAGTTGTGAACAACGGTATTATACTGGTCGAACATGCTAATGAGCTTAAGGTCCAGAGGCGGAATATGTTCAGGATACTTATACAGGCCGCCAGGGACCGGTTAAGACCTGTTCTTATGACCACCGGGACCACCATATTCGGGCTTCTGCCCATGGCGTTGGACAAAAGTGAGGGGTCCAATCTATGGAATCCCCTGGCTATAACGGTTATTGGCGGGCTTTTGTTCTCTACGCCGCTCACGCTTGTCATGGTCCCGGCCATATACTCCATATTTGAGCAGTTCGGGTCGATAGTTAGAAAGGCTTTTACGAAAGAAAGCCTAAAGAGGGGGATAGTGAACATACCGAAATACTTCAAGCTGGTCATTGCCAGCCTGCCATTCCGCGCGACAAAGGACATAGAAGAAAAGCCACCCGAAGACGATGAGTTCATATAGTTCATAACTTGTTATGGGACAAAAACTTAGCCGGACAGGCGTATTTATTGCCTGTCCGGCTTTTTATATGTCCTAGAATCAGACCCTGTTAGTATCAAAAAATTTACCTTTAATGCGTTGACTCATTATTACTATATGATATAATTAAATAATCAACATTATATTGTTAAGTTTAAAAAAGTTAGAAAATATCAGGTTTAGGCGTGATGTGCTTTTATAATTGTGTATTATCTAATAGTTACAAGAAAACATTGAGAAGACGTTAGCAAATAAAAAGCCGGTTATTTCCAATTGACCCGTGACCAAAAAATGCTATACTATATCAGGGTTAAGTAATAACAAAGTTTGTTAAAATACAGGAAGGTATGCTATGAATAACAATAGCTTAGCTAGGGTTATCCCGAGCGGAGATGCAAAAAAAGGTTTTGCGCAGAACCTGCATCCGGCTGGGGAGACAAACGAGAACGATTATAGTGTGGTTGGGTGGAAGCATCGCCACCGGACCCTGATACGATGCGTAAGCATCGTCCTTTCCGTACTTATGGTACACCAGCAAGCAGGCTGGGCCGAGAATGGCAGGCCGGTCTGGACGCAGGCGAACCCATACTCCGCCGAATACGAACAAGGGCTCAGGATCAATGAGATAAATATCCCCTACGATGTGGCCGAAACCCAGGAAACCGTAATGAACGGCGGCGAGGATGTCATAATACATGTGCAGGACGCACATGAATCTTTATCTGCGCAGTATTCCATAGTTAACCTTCTTGATTCACTTGTCACGAACTACGACCTGGACCTTATCGCCGTCGAGGGTGGGAGCGGCGCCATCAATACCGCCATATTAAGCTCGTTCCCGGACAAAAAGATCAGGGACGAAGGCACCGCATCCCTCATGAGCGAAGGCCTGATAGGTGCCGGGGAATTTTTCGCCATTACACGCGATAATGACGAGGTCGAGCTTTTTGGCGTGGAGAATAGCGATCTTTACCAGAAGAACCTCGACAGTTTCAGGCGTGTAGCGGGCGATCGAGCTCGACGGGTCGAGAACGTGAACGGTCTACTCTCCCAGATCGGGGCTATGGAAAAGGCCATATGCTCGAAAGAACTCGCGGAACTTAACGACAAATGCCTGGAGCACAAGGAAGGACGACTTTCTTTTACCGACTATTGGCAATTCATGAGTACAGCTGCCGATAAGTACGGAGCTGATTACTCGGACGATAAAGAGCTGGGTAAACTTGCGGGATCCGTAGAAATGGAGAAAGAGATAGATTTCGATAAAGCCAACAGGGAGAGAAGGCTTCTGATCGACGCGCTTACCAGGACAATAGCCAAAGATGAGCTGGAGAAGCTAGTCCTGAGGTCGCTGGCTTTCAAGAATTCCAAATTGTCCCAGGCCGAATACCACAAATATCTCATATCTCTCGCTGAGGAGTACAAAATACCTTCGGAAGATTACCAGGACCTCATAAGGTTCGCCAGATACGTGGCGCTTTTCGAGTCGGTGGAGTTGCTCCAGTTGTACAGGGAACTGGAAGGCCTTGAGGACAAAGTAAGGGAAAAATTATACCGCAACGAGGACGAAAGAACTCTCAATAAAATGACAAGACTGGTAAGGCTCCTTAAAAGCCTATACAGCATGGAAATATCCAATCACGAGTATATCCAGATAAGGGACCATTACACGGAATACACCCCCGCGTCTTGCGCGTCGTTCATTAAAGATAAATGCCTTAAATATGGTGTTGCCGTAAACGGCGGATATGATCTCGGTGAGGTGTTCAATGAGGTCGAGGACGCTCTCGGGTTCTATGAGGACGCTGAGGCCAGGAATAACGCCATTATAGCCAATACCCTCATGGATATGAAGAAAAAGGACAAGCATGTCGCCGCGCTTATAACCGGCGGATACCATACAGAAGGCCTTACCGAGCTTATGCGGAAGAACCACCTGTCATATCTTGTAGTGGTCCCGAAGTTCGAGAGAGGGAAAGAAAGACCTTATGTGGCCGTATTGACCAATAAGGGGAGCGACTATAAGAAACTGCTTGATGCCGCGCGGTACGAGATATCCGTGGAACTCCTTTCCGATCTTATGGAAAAGGACATAATGGCGCTGAAAAAAGGGTGTTATGATTTTGTCGCACGATCAGCGCAGACTTTTGGGGCCAGGGAAGCCAGACAGCTCATAGGGAAATGGAAAGAGGCCTACAGGGGCAGGTACAAAGCCGATTATTCACTTACGCCTGAGGATTTTGACGCGTTCATGGACGGGATATATGTAGCGCAAATGGGCAGGGACACGGTCATCGCCGACAAGGATGGCCTTTTCATAGCTGTGGTAAAGGACGGAGAGCTTGAGAAGTTCGAGGCACCTTCGCGGTCGCAGAGAGAGGCGATCGCCCGTCAGATGCAACGCGAGGGCGTGCCCGAAGAAGAACTTATAGGAGAAAGGCTCACCGCGCTCGAGACGACCGTACAGGACCTTCGTTTCGACGCCGTGGCCGAAAGCATACTGGATGGAGTGCTGGCCGGCAGGATACGAGTGAATGATACGGATATGGAAAATGAGGAGTTGAGGGAAAAGGCCGCCGCGCGCCTTAGAAGCAAAGGCATAGAGGTAACGGACGCCAACATAGATACTGTTATCGGTAAAGTTAACGTGATGATCGCGGAAAAAGGCATACAAATAGCGCCGGAAGAACCGGCCCCGGTGGTCGAAGCGGAGATAGTCGCTGTCGAAGAGCCGGAAGTAGCCGTGACCGTGACCGTGACCGAGCGTGAGATCATATCCGAGATCGACAGGGTGATGGATCTGGCGATAGTATCGCCGGGAACCGCCGCGGATGAGCTGGCCGGGACGCTGGAAGACCTCAACGCGAATTCAACCGCCGGGCAAATGGCTGTTGACGAAGTGGCGGGGAGAATAGACGCCGTGAGAATGCTTGTCGCCGATAACGCGTCGGCCGCAAAAATAATCGCGGATGCCGGGCGTGAACGCGCGGATGTTATCTTGAACGCTTTGTCAGACCGGGATGTGCGCGTAACGCTCGACGGGAACGTGATAGCGGCCGTGGATCTGGCCAGCCTTGTTCCGGGGTCTTTCGTGATATCGGAAAGAAGCGCGCAAAGGGGCGGGGAGATCGCACTTAAGATCACTGATCGCGCGCCTCCTTCGGGTCCAGGAATAAGCGGCGCCGTTGCTCTTTTGTTCTCGGCGATCATCGTAGCACAGCTCCTATCGTTACTAACGGGGTCTGCCGGTAATGCCGTTGATGGAATGGGCCAGGGCATGCCTATGATGGCTGGCCTGGGAGAAGCCGGCGGGATGATCTTCGTGGGAGTGTTCGTGGCCATGTTGCTTCTCCAGGCACCGATCATGTACCTTATCGAGAAGATACGCCACAGGGGGGAAGGCCTGTCGGTACCCAGAAGCAGGATGCTCAAATACGCCGTTCTTATGGTGCTAGCGAGTACCGCTGTTAGCACGCCGACCGCTTATATCGTCCAGAATAAATATTTCCAGCAGTATGTGCAAACGGCCCCGGCGGAAGTCGGAAAAGCCGAAGAAGCCATAGATTGGGCCGTGAGGTATACGGACAAGACCAAATATCATCACGGTGATTTTGAAGGCATCAAGAGGGCGAAGAACCTTCTTATACTGACCGCGGCTCTTGAATCAGGATTTGAGGAAAGGGTACAACGTGCCGGTGGTGCCGGCAGGGGCCTTTTCCAGATGGAACCCAAGACCGCCATAGATGTTATCCATAACATAAACTCAAAAGTGCATGACGACGCGTACAGGGCCTTCCGGGACCTTGGCCTGGACTCGAACGAAATATTTGACCTCTGCCGGGACGAGGAAGCCATGGGGCGCATGCTGGTGGAGAACGACAGGTTCGCCGCGCTTCTTGCAAGACTTATGTATACAAGAGTGAACGCCCCGCTTCCCGGTACATATACGGGATATTATAACTACTGGTACATGAACTACCATAAGGGGACAGGGGATAAGGGCCTTCATTTCTTCAGGACCTATTACAGACTCGAGGGTGTGCTCAGGACCATATTGCTTATGGCTGGCGGATATCTGTACTTTGCTACACGCGGAGCTCAACCCGCTGTTGAAGGCCATGTGGTACAAGCCAGTATTTTCTCTGTAGAGGGTCTTATCGGGCTTGTGGTCATAGCGGCCATAGTCTACGGCGTCCAGCACCTTATAAGGAAATATAAGGCGGGGACCGCGGAAGAAAAACCCGCGGAGGAAGTAGTTGTGGCGAAAAAAGAACAGCCCGTTACTGCGCCTGCCGAGGAAGGGCCTATAGCGATCGAGGCCGAGAAAAAGCCCGCGCGTAAGCCGGTGCCGGTCACGCCCGCTATGCGTAAGGAGATTAACGAACAGGCGTTAGTGTTCTTGAGGGACTCCTTCGTGGATAAAGGGCCGTTTACGCAATTCATGACCACCGTTCTGCAGCTTCAGATGATACTCGACACGCCGAATGAGAAGAACGCCGCCAGCCTTGAAAAAGGCATGGTAGCCGTCAGCCAGGCCAAGGTCTCGGCTGCGGTCTGGTTGAGCCGTATGATGGCTAAGGAAGGCGGTGTCGACGAGCTCAACGATATAATCGTGGTAGCTGAGATGCAATTGTTATCCATAAAGGAAGACGGCGATTTCGAAGAGAACCTGCAGGCGGAGATATTGCTTGATAACGCCAGAAAATTATCACGCCAGATAGAGGCGCACAGGCAAAAGGGCGATAACGTCGCTCCTTTGTGCGAGCAGATGGTCAAACTGCTCAGCGCTAATGTCCTTAAAAAAGCGAGATCCGAATATGAGGAGCTGCACCGCCAGGCGCATCCCAAAAGAGAAGACACTAAACAGGCTATTTCGAAGGTGGCCATGGCCATGGACCGTAACATGGCCGCGAAGAACCAGAAAGGACTGGCGGAAAATATTGCCGAAGCCAGGAAGATCATGACCCAGATAGCCAACGATGCCGAGATAAACTTGGCTATCCCCGCGAGGCTCCAGGACGGGTTCAGGCAGAGGATCTACCAGGCCGCTGCCGCTATGGCCGTGCTTGATATTATGGAAATGGACGCGATGCAGGCTACCGCAACTGACGGGAAAGAGTTCATACAAGCGGATATCGACCAGCTAACGTCCCGCGCGCACGGGCTTATGGCCGAGATCGAGAACGACGCGCTCTTATCCAAGATAAAGAACTTAAGGGAGGTTTCTGAACTCAGGGAACTTCTCGCGCAGCCTGGCCGGTCGGTCGCCGTTGGGGTCAGGACATCACCGGTGAAAATGCCAGGAGCCGCGACAGGCGAGGTGGTTTTCGCGGCGAATTTTGATCCGGACGGGAACATAGATCTTTCCGGGATGGATGAAAGATATGCCAGTCTTATGGGGAAAGTATTCACGGACCTCCGTCCAGCGATGGCGTCCCTTTCCAGTAAGGCCAGGGAAGATGGGAGAACGCTGGCTTTTGCCATGAGAAAAGGGTTGAAGCCGAAGCCGGGAGAGAAAATGGCAGGCGGGTTGCATGTAAACACTAACGACGGTGTTATAGAGATGGACGAGAATATCCTTGAAGGGATACTTTCTCTGGCGAGGACGTCCGACAAGCCTTGGATAAAATATGGGACCAGCGATTTCCTTCCGGGCCTGGCATGGTTGATCAACCATGAGATAGGACACGCCATCCTGGACAGCGACGACGTACAGGCCGAAGAAATGGCCCTTATGGTGAAGGATATCCATGATTTTCTCCTTATGGAAAGTACGTCCCAGGGCGCGCTTCTTTGGCTGATGTCCACGCGGAACAAGAATCTTATAGATGAATCCAATTTCGACGCTATCCTCCGCGCGGCGAGGAACGCTTTCGAGGCGGAGCGCTCAGAGAAGGGAATGGATCTTGATGTCGAAAAGGCCGCTAAGTCCCACGCGTTCGCCATGCTGAACCGCGCCAAATGGTATCTCGCTAAAACGCTTACGGGGTACCAGAAAGGCGTATCATCTCTGAGATTGACAGATGAATACGATGACCAGGGCGATCTCGTTAGCCGGGGCAAGAGGCCGCAAGTGGAAAAACTGTACGCGGAAGTAACGGCCATTATGTCGGAGATAAACAAGAAAGCGCGTCTCGCGCGCGCTATGGACAACCGGGAGGTCCTCGAAATACTGGGTATAAAAACAGGCCCCGGCACTCCGGATTATCTTAACGGGTTGGCCGCCTCCACGCAGATAAACCTGGTTGAAAGGATAGAACTTATAGACGCGGCCGGTATCGATATATACAACGGCAGGGGCATATCGCTTCTTGGTGTGAGTACGCCGGTATTGAGGGCGATGACCGAAAGGAAACAAGCGCTTGGGGATAGAGCCCCGTCCACGGTCAACGGCCTGCTGGAACTCGCTCGCATGAATGGGGATGATTTCGCCGCTATGCTGGAAATAGCTGTGGTAGCACCCGCGCCTACACCGGTTCCCGCGGTCACGGGTGTAAGGGCTTCTCCCGTTAGGATGGGAGGGGCAGAAGCCGCTCCGATATCGTTCGAGGACAGGCTGGAAGACAGCAACGTGGAATCCCACAGGGTACGCCTGGAAAATATAAATGACGCTGAACTCCGAGAATGGGTCAGCGGGAAACCGGAACTTATTGGATGGATGAACGAGGCCTGGGAAGGATACGGACGTAAATACGGTCTATTAAGAAGCCAGTGGGTGGGCGCCCTGCATCTTGTCAGAGGCGGGCGTTTTGTGGAGAAATCCACCGGTACCGGAAAACAGGACATGATCTCCGCGGCCGTGCATGTGAAGCTTCGCCAAAAGGACGCGGAAGGGATAACCGGGTTCTGCCAGCACATCGTCACGAGAACGGACGACCTTGTAGCAAGGGATGCGAAAGCCATGGCCGGGATGTTCGCGGCCATCGGTGCGGACTGGACCGGTGGTTATATCGTGGACAACATGTCCGGCGGTAAGGATTTTTACTTATACGATCACAACGCCGGTCGGTTCAACACAGTGTCGCAAGAAGAGTTCTTCGCCAACGCCAGATGGGCGGTCAGCACCTATTATAACCTTAACTTCATATCGCAGGAGCAGGATAACCCCGCGATGGTACGGGCGTTCAACACCCCGGGGACAAGAGGTGTGTGGATAGACGAGTTCGATACGGTCGCGCTGAACCTTACGGAAAAATGCGTCATTTCCGGTGAGACCGACAGCGCGGCGGCTAAAGAACTGGCCGTCATGGAAAAACTGCACGAGCTCATGGCCGCGGGAAGGCTTGCGGAGCTGGAGGATAAAGGCGCCTTAACTATAAGGAAGGCGAAGGACAGGCAGAAACAGGTAACACTTACGGGGTTCCCGTTCTTCGGCGGTAAGGCGAGGTTCGGGAAGATGGTCTCGGCGGTGAAAGCGGGAACGCCGGAACTTGCCGATGTGCCTTTCGATACGTGGGTCCGCATGATGGAAGCCCTTTATACCGCGAAATTCAGCTGGGAAAAAGGACGCGATTACGAGATACGCGGCGGCGACGTGGTCCCAAGGGACGCCCAGACGGACCTTCTTATGTTCGGCCGGGAAATGGCCGATATAAGCGACGCCTTGCGGCTACTTAACGGCATAGGGCCCAGGGGAAAGAAGGAGACCATATCCGAACGCCCGATATCGGAATTCCTTTCACTCGCGAGTTTCACCGGTACGGACGGCACGCGCAATATAGGAGGCACGTCGGCTACGGGCGCGAGGACGGTAGGCGAGCTCTACACCGGTGAGGGCATCCTTCCCGAAATAAAGGTCATAAGTGAAGATGCCGTCGGACATGATTTCAGGAACAACCGACAGGAAGTACCGATAATAGCGTCCGCGGACGAGGCCGCCGCGCGTGAAAAACTGCTGGAAGAGCTCAAGAAGGATATGGACGCCGGCCAAATCATAAAGGTCAGGGTCGAGGACGCGGAAACGGTAGCGGAACTTGTAAGAACACAGATACCGGGGGCCACGGTACAGGTGCTGGCCGGGGACATAGACAGCGCGACGAAGGAAGCGTACGTGGCTAATGCCGGTAAGCGCGGCGTTATCACGATAATCGACAACGCGAACGTAAGGGGTACCAGCCCCAGGATAGACGAGGAGAACGGGAACTGGGAAAAAGGTATAGTGCTTCACCTCCTGTATCCCGAGGACTTCGACATAGAGGAAGAGCAGCTGGTAGGCCGTATAGCCCGCGCCGGCGAACCGGGGCTTGTAAAAAGGCACTACAACTCCGGATATTTCAGGGGGCTCCGCGACCGCCAGGAAGGTACGGAGGCGAAGTCCGCGATAGACGGCATCATAGAAGCGCTTAACGCCTATAACGGGGACCAGGGCGCGGAGAACGCCGAACGGCTCTCCGGGGCGATAGAAAGGTACAAGAACATACGGTTCAACGACCGTATAGCGCGTGACATGAGGGAACTTGAGCCCGAAAGCACGCTGCAAGGCTTCCGCGGCGAGATGACGGAACTTTCAAGCGAAGACAACATAAGGTCAGACGTGGATGCCGCTTTCGACGACATGATGTCGGACCCCGATATCAGGAACTATTATGTTACGACGACGGACAGGATGTTCCTCGCTTCACAGGCGACGGGAGACGCGGAGAGGGTGAACGCCATAAGGGAAGCGCTGGCCGTAACGTTCAATATGACGCCAGAAAGGTTCGGCGAAGAGAGCATTAACTCGCTCGCGGTCGCTCTCGCGGTCTCAGGGAGCGCTGACGCCTTCAGGGAGATAATGGGACGTTTCGTAAGGGCCAGCGCGGCGGAGATAGCTTTCGCGACCGCCAGGAAGGAGAGGACGGACTTCCTGACCAAAAAAGAGATAATGAGGCGCGAGATGAACGCGCTCAGCACTCTGTCGGGAGCGGTGGGTACGCCGCTTGAAGCGCAGAGGGACTCGCTGGCTATAAAGCTGGGAGAGGACGCGGTAGCGGCGGTAAAGACCGCGTCGGGTAACGCGATATTCACGGTGCTTTTCGGCAGGGACGAACAGCAGGCCAGCGCGGCGGACCACGCTGCGAGGCTGCGCGCGAAAGGGAACGTGTTCCGCGCGGTGGGCTTCCTCCTGAAAGCCGCCGTGGTCATAGGGCTCATATACCTGGTCAATAACCGGCTGGGACTCGCCGATATGCTTAAAGCCCAGGCGGAAGGCGGCATCGGGCGCAACGAGATAATAGCCGGGCTTAACAACCTCTTCCCGTTCCTGGGCGGCGAATACGTGTCCCTACTGATGATAGCGGCGGTCGTTATTCTTATAGGCGTGGTCGCGTTCTCGAAGACTTACCTCAAAAAGGCTACCGCGCATCCGAAGCCGGTAGAAGATATCATAAAGCTGATGGACGGCACTTACCGCGGGAACAAGGCAAAAGCCGTAGGGAGTTTCGTGCTTTACCAGTTCGTGCTGTCCCTTTTAGGTTTCCTCGCGACCGCGGCGGCCGGTGCGCTTGCGGTTGCCGGGGTCGTTGCCATGATCACCTCGCCGGCATCCATGGTGTCGCTTTCGGGCATATTCGCCGGCGCCGTTTTCGCCGGCATCATCGCGCTGGCGGCAAAAGGCATTACATATTATATTTATTCCTCTAAAAAGGAGCTTTCCCCGGAAGACCTTTCGCGGGGGTATTCCCGGCTGGATACCGGCGCGCTGTTAACGGGCCTCGTGTCCGCCGTAGGCGTGGCCGGGTCGGCGTTCCTCATGAAAGCGTCGCCGGTAGCCGGCGGGATAGGCCTGTTCGCGATCATAGCGGCGCTTATCGCTTCAAGGGCCATAGCCAGGAAGTTCCACGGTGACGAGAAGACGTTCGACAGGAGGGCCCTCACGGGTTACGGTCTCGCATTACTGGTGGCTGCGCCGGCGCTCGCGCTTATCGTCTATTCGGGCGGGGCATGGTTTCTTTCGGGGGCCATGCTGCAGTTCGTGGCTGTGGTGCCGTTCGCGATAAAGATAGCCCTGACATTGACGAGTTCATACAAGCTCAGCATGAAGATGTCGTCTCTGGAAAAAAGGCTCCTGGAGAAGCCGAGACTCCTGGGCTTCGCCGAGTCCGCGGTCAAGATCTCGATGGTAAGCTTTGTCATACTGCTTTCGGCATGGGCCATGGCTACGACCACGATACCCGGGATGATATGGGGAAAACACGCGCTCAGCCTGGCGACTTGGCTCGTTGCCGGCGGCGTGGCACTTACTGTCATAGCCGCGATAGTGATATTTTTCATGGCCGCGTCCGCCTCAAGAGGCAGGTCGAAGGGGCTTATCCACAAGATACTGGAGAACGCTACCGCAAGGCAGGGACTGGCGATGATGGGCGTAGGCTCGGCCATATCCATTATGGGGCCGCAGATCGCCCAGGAGACCGTGCCTGTCCAGGTACACGCTGAAGCGATGGAAAGATTAAGGACACTTAACCAGCAGGACCAGAGGGCGATCGCGAGGGATCTCAGCAGGATCGCCCTTGCCGCTACGTCGCAGCAGCCTTTGGCGCCGGAGACGACGGTCACTACGGAACCCTCGGTTACCCTGCCGGTCGACGGTCCGGACACCGCCGGGGGGAGCGGTCTTACCGGCGGAGCCACCGGAAGCGGCCCCATGGGCGGCACGCCTCCGGTCGTAATAGAGCCGCAGGCGGTTCCCGGCATGCCGGCGGAACTCTCGGCGGGGCTTGACAGGATAAACGCGCTGATGGCAGAGGCCACAATTCCCGGTGCCATGCCGCAGGATGTGTCCGATAAACTGGCGGCCGCGGCCCGCATATTGAGGGAGCTCGCTCCGGAACACCCCGAGGTGCTGTCCCTTATGGGCGAGAACACAAGGAATATATTGGCCTCGAGGATCGAAACGATGGCCGAGAGGCCCGCGGACCTCGCCAGCGGTATGGCGGAAGTGGAAAAGCTCATGGAGGAAATAAGCCAGTCATGGGACGGCACCGAACAGGCTACCGGGAAGATAGCCCGTGTCAGCAGCATACTCAGGGGACTTGCTCCTAAGTACCCCAACATTTTCGAGCTTTTCGGCCAGGATACAAGGGCACAGATAGCCGAAAGGATATTCCCGGACATGAATAGGCCGCTGGAGCAGCAGCCGGCCGCGTTGCGGGACGGCATTAACAGGATAGAAACGCTGCTCAACGATATCGCGGAAAAGAAACTCGCACCGGCCGGGGCGAAGAGGAACCTGGACGAAGCCAGCCGGACGTTGCGGGAACTCGCGGAGACATATCCCGGGGCCATGGCGCTGCTGGGTGAGGATACCAGGAGCGCTCTCGCGGTGCAACTGGTCGCCATAGAAGGCGCGGCCGGGATGACAACTGTTGCTACGGCGGAGCCGGCCCCGGAACCCGCGGCCGCCGCCGAGGTAAGGCCCGCTCTTGCCGCGGATTTCATGGATAACGCAGCAGGTCTGTTGACGGCCGAAGACATCTCGGAGATAAAAGCCCGCGCGGAAAAAGCTGTCGCCGAGGCCACGGCCATGAGGGACGAGGCCAGGAAGGAACTTGAGGAGAGGGGCGCCGGCCTGGATGAGGTCGCGCAGACCGCCCTGAAGGACCGCATAGACGAGGCGGAAGTCGCCATACAGCGCAACAACGCATATATCGCTTATTTCACGGAACTGGGAACGGTGATCGGGAAGTTCGAAGCCCCCGTCCAGAACGCCCGTAAGGCTTATGACGGCCTCGTGGCCGGGAACTCCGACGAAAAGAGCAGAGTGGAAGCCCTTCTTGCCTTATTGAGGCTGGAGAGGGCCAGGGTACAGGAGCTGGCTCAGGCTACACGCGGAGCCATGAGCGAGGAAGCCGTGGGAAAAGCGGGGGACATAAGCTCGCTTGGCGAGACCGTATGGCATGAGGCTACCAGGACGAACGTGCCGGTATTCCCCGTCGATACGGGACTGGACGACGCGGCTATGGCCCAGGTCAGGGCCCTGGTCGTCCTGGAACAAGAGGCGGATGTCCTTGGATACCAGATAGAGGGGCTTGAGGCCATATCGGCCGTGAGGGAAGATTTCGTTAAGATCGAAGCCCTTATCCCGAGGATAGAACGCGCTCTCGACGCCCGTAACGATGAAGAAGCCGCTCCGCTTATAAGGGAGATGATGACGCTTGTAGGGGACCTTGGGTCGAGAGGCATGAAGACCATGGAACCGATAAACATGGAGTCCCTGAGGGCGCTTGACAGGATCATGATGCGCTTTATCAGCGTACGGCAGGAAATGATCTCGACCGGCGTGATGAAACTCAACAGAAAAGATGCCCGCAGAAAAGAGATAGACCGCCAGCTTTTCGACCTCAGGACGGCCGTGCTGAGTTTCCGGGAGGATGTGGAAACGTTCAGGAACGAGGGTGAATACAGATTGGCCCTTTCGAACCTGGAGAGGCGGATGGGCTCTTTTGTGTCCGGTTTGACGGCGCAGGAAAAAGAAGAAATGAGGATAGAAGAACACCTGAACGGGCTTAACCAGACCCTGGAACAGGCGCAGGCGATCATAGAGGCCGGGTTCCGGCTGGAAACCGCGCGCGAGAACGCCAGGGAAATGGAAGAATCCCTTAATGAGCTCCAGAGGCAGACCGCGGCCGCCAGGGCCAGGGAAGAGGCGCCGAAGGCAAGCCTCGAAGTCCTGCCGGAAAGAGCGCCGGCCACCGTTACGTATGCGGATGACAAAGAGACGTACGAGGTCCTGATGGACGGATACGCGTTCATACGTATGGACGGACGCCATATGGTCGACGGTGCGCTGGACGGTGAGCGCGCGTGGCATCACCAGACGTTCGGCCTCTTGGAGAGGCGAGATCTCATATACAGTACGACATCCGACATGAGGGATATGGTCGGTACGACAACGCTTACCGAGGATAACGGGAGACAGGTAGCGGTCAGGTGGATGTCCGCGGAGCCCCAGGGAGAAGACAGGATAAGGATAAGCTGGAGAGAAACGTATCTCGACAGGGGCAGGGAGGTAAGTAAAGATCACGCGTATACGTACCAGATGATGCCGATAAGCCGGGGTGCCGGCAACCTGGTCCTCAGGATGACCCAGGGCAACAAAAAAGACGTTATGAACTACAGGTACGTGGCCGACCGGACGGAGCTTATGCGCCTTATCCGCAGGGGATACAGGGTCTACGACCGACAGGGGGCCCCGGTATATTCCGACAGTGCGGTAGAGCTTGCCAGGAAGGAAAAATACCAGGAAGCGATCATCCAGGACAGGATGGACCGGACGGCCGCGCGCCATGAGGCCGTAAGGGCCAGGGAAGCGAACACCGAGCAGGATGTCATACGGCTGCTTCTCACTTCACCCCAGGCCAGGCAGGAACAACTGGATATAGAAAAAGCCTGGGCCGAGCTCCTCAGGGAGATGTCGCCGGACATGAAGGCGGACTTCGGGATAAGCGGTACGCTCTCGACGGCCGGGGGTC